>JBOIFB010000107.1:0-9142 GCA_050741415.1 Burkholderiales bacterium
CCGCCGTGCGCCGCAGTCGCCGATGGAGTATTCGCAGTTCCTGGACGAGGTCAAGTCGGGCCAGATCGCCAAGGTGACGATCGAGGGGCGCCAGCTCAAGGCCACGACGACCGACGGCAAGCGCGTCGTCAGCTATTCGCCGGGGGACATCTGGCTGGTGTCCGACCTGCTCAAGTACGGCGTCAAGATCGAGGCCAAGCCCGAAGAAGAGCCTTCGCTCCTGATGAACATCTTCGTGTCCTGGTTCCCGATGCTGCTGCTGATCGGGGTGTGGATCTTCTTCATGCGCCAGATGCAGGGCGGTGGGCGCGGCGGGGCCTTCTCGTTCGGCAAGTCGAAGGCGCGCATGCTGGATGAGTCGACCAATACCGTCACTTTTGCCGACGTTGCCGGCTGCGAGGAGGCCAAGGAAGAGGTCTCCGAGCTGGTCGAGTTCCTGCGCGATCCGACCAAGTTCCAGAAGCTCGGCGGGCGCATCCCGCGCGGCGTGCTGATGGTGGGCTCGCCCGGGACCGGCAAGACGCTGCTCGCGCGCGCCATCGCGGGCGAGGCCAAGGTGCCGTTCTTCACCATCTCGGGTTCCGACTTCGTCGAAATGTTCGTCGGCGTCGGCGCGGCGCGCGTGCGCGACATGTTCGAGCAGGCGAAAAAGCACGCGCCGTGCATCGTGTTCATCGACGAGATCGATGCGGTCGGACGCCAGCGCGGCGCGGGCCTCGGCGGCGGCAACGACGAACGCGAGCAGACGCTCAACCAGCTGCTGGTCGAAATGGACGGTTTCGAGGCAACCGTGGGCGTGATCGTGATCGCGGCGACCAACCGGCCCGACGTGCTCGATCCGGCGCTGCTGCGTCCGGGACGATTCGACCGCCAAGTGGTCGTGCCGCTGCCCGACATCCGCGGGCGCGAAGAGATTCTCAAGGTTCACATGCGCAAGGTTCCGCTCGCGCCCGACGTCAAGGCCGAGATCATCGCGCGCGGCACGCCGGGCTTCTCGGGCGCGGACCTGGCCAACCTGGTGAACGAGGCGGCGCTGTTCGCCGCGCGGCGCAACAAGCGGCTGGTGGACATGGACGACTTCGAGCGCGCCAAGGACAAGATCATCATGGGCGCGGAACGGCGCTCGATGGTCATGCACGAGGACGAGCGCCGCAACACGGCATATCACGAATCGGGCCACACGGTGGTCGCGAAGCTGCTGCCGAAAACCGATCCGGTGCACAAGGTAACGATCATCCCGCGCGGGCGTGCGCTCGGCGTGACCATGCAGCTGCCCGAGCAGGACCGCTACAGCCAGGACCGCGACCGGCTGCTCGCCATCATCGCGGTGCTGTTCGGCGGGCGCATCGCCGAGGAGCTGTTCATGGGCCAGATGACCACCGGCGCGGCGAACGACTTCGAGCGCGCCACCGACCTGGCGCGGCGCATGGTGACCCAATGGGGCATGTCGGACGAGCTCGGGCCGATGGTGTACGGCGAGAACGAGGGCGAAGTGTTCCTCGGGCGCTCGATCACCACGCACAAGAACGTGTCGGAGGCGACGCTGCAGAAAGTCGACAGCGAGATCCGCCGCATCATCGACACGCAGTACAAGCTCGCGCGCAAGCTGCTCGAGGACAACCGCGACAAGGTCGAGACCATGGCCAAGTCGCTGCTCGAGCTCGAAACGCTCGACGCCGACCAGATCAACGACGTCATGGCCGGCAAGCCGCCGCGCCCGCCCAAGACGACCCCGAGTGCGGGAGCGCCTACCAGCGCGGCCAACGACGGCGGCGCGCAGGGCGCCGCGGCGCCCGCGCCGAGCGCGCCGAGCGCGTAACGCGGGCGCAGATGCTCCGTTGCGGCAGGTTCACGCTGCCGCTCGAGCGTCCGCTGCTGATGGGGGTGCTGAACGTCACCCCCGACTCCTTTTCCGACGGCGGCCGCTTCCTCGGCCGCGACGCGGCCGTCGCGCAGGCGCGGCGATTGCTGGATGAGGGCGCCGCGATCATCGACATCGGCGGCGAGTCCTCGCGCCCGGGCGCCGATCCGGTCGGCGAGGACGCCGAGCTGGCGCGCGTACTGCCGGTGCTCGACGCCCTGACCGGCATCGACGCCCCCCTGTCGGTCGATACCCGCCGCGCGCGCGTGATGCGCGAGGCGCTGGCGGCCGGCGCCTCGATGATCAACGACATCGACGCCTTGACCGCGCCCGGCGCGCTCGAGGCGGTGGCCGGCAGCGATTGCGCACTGTGTCTGATGCACAAGAAGGGCGAGCCGGCGGGCATGCAGCGCAATCCGCGCTACGACGACGTGGTGCGCGAGGTGCGGGACTACCTGGCCGGCCGCATCGCCGCCGCCGAGCGCGCCGGGATCAGGCGGGAGCGCATCGTCGCCGACGTCGGCTTCGGCTTCGGCAAGACCCTGGACCACAACCTGGAATTGCAGCGGCGCCTGGGAGAATTCGCCGTGCTCGGGGTGCCGCTGCTGGCGGGCTGGTCGCGCAAGTCGACCCTCGGACAGATCACCGGCCGTCCGGTGGCGGAGCGCTTGGCGGCGAGCGTCGCGGCCGCATTGCTCGCGGCGCAGGCTGGGGCGAGAATACTGCGGGTTCACGATGTGGCCCCCACCCGCGACGCGCTCGCGGTATGGGAGGCTTTCCGGACCGGAGCGACATGAGCAGAAAGCATTTCGGCACCGACGGCGTGCGCGGAACGGTGGGGCGCCCGCCGATGACGGCGGACTTCGTCCTGCGCCTGGGTTACGCCGCGGGCAGGGTGCTCGCCGGCAGCAGCGGGGCGCGCGGCGAGCGCCCCGCGGTGCTGATCGGCAAGGACACGCGCATCTCGGGCTACATGATCGAGGCCGCGCTCGAGGCGGGGTTTTCGGCGGCAGGGGTCGACGTGCTGCTGTGCGGGCCGCTGCCCACCCCGGGCGTGGCTTACCTCACGCGCGCGCTGCGGCTCTCGGCCGGGGTCGTGATCAGCGCCTCGCACAACCCCTACGCCGACAACGGCATTAAGTTCTTTTCCGGCGACGGCTTCAAGCTGCCCGACGCGGTCGAGCTCGAAATCGAATCCGCACTCGAGTCGCCGATGGGATGCAAGGAGTCGGCGCAACTCGGGCGCGCGCGGCGCGTCGACGACGCGGGCGGGCGCTACATCGAGTTCTGCAAGTCGACTTTCCCGTCCGAGCTCGACCTGAAGGGCCTGAAGCTGGTGATCGACTGCGCGCACGGGGCGGCCTACGCGGTCGCGCCGCACGTATTCCACGAGCTCGGTGCAGAGGTGGTGCCGATCGGCGTCGCGCCGGACGGATTCAACATCAACGACGAATTCGGCGCGACCGCGCCGCGGCAGCTCGCTGCCGCCGTGAAGCACAACCGGGCGCAGCTCGGCATCGCGCTCGACGGCGACGGCGACCGCCTGGTGGTGGCCGACGCCGAAGGCCGGCTGTACGACGGCGACCAGCTGCTGTACGCGATCATCCGCCACCGCCATGCGCGCGAAAAGGTGACCGGGGTCGCCGGCACGCTGATGACCAACCTCGCGCTCGAGCAGGCACTCGCGCGCCTGGACATCCCCTTCGCCCGGGCCAGGGTAGGCGACCGCTACGTGCTCGAGCTGATGCGCGAGCGCGGCTGGATCCTGGGCGGCGAGAATTCGGGCCACATCATCTGCCTGGCGAAGCACACCACCGGCGACGGCATCGTCTCGGCGCTGCAGGTGCTGGGCGCGATGCGCGACCAGGGCCGCACGCTGGCCGAGCTGACCGCGGACCTGGTCATGTACCCGCAGGTGCTGCTCAACGTGGGCGTGCCGGCCGGCTTCGACTGGCGCGCGCACGGGCCGATCAACGAGGCGCTGGCGGCGGGCGAGCGCGCGCTGGACGGGCGCGGGCGGGTGCTGCTGCGGCCTTCCGGCACCGAGCCCGTGCTGCGCGTGATGGTCGAGGGCGAGCCGCGTCCGGCGATCGAGGCCGCTGCGCAGTCGATCGCCCAAGCCGTGCGCCGCTGCGCCGGGGGTTGATCGGCCGCTGTCACGATGTTGCAATAATTCCTTCATAAGCTTGCGCTCGTGAAAATCCAGCCACGAGGACGGTTTGACATGCGCAAGAAGACGATGACGAAGGTGCTCGGCTTTGCCGCTGCGGTGCTGCTGTCCACTGCGGCGATGGCGGCCGACATCACCGGCGCGGGGGCGACCTTCCCCTACCCGATTTACGCCAAGTGGGCCGACGCCTACAGGAAGGCGAGCGGCGTGGACGTGAACTACCAGTCGATCGGATCGGGCGGCGGGATCAAGCAGATCAGCGCCAAGACGGTCGATTTTGGCGCCTCGGACATGCCGCTCACGCCGGAAGTGCTGGCAAAAAGCGGGCTGACGCAGTTTCCGACCGTCGTCGGGGGCGCGATTCCGACGGTCAACCTGAAGGGCATCAAGCCGGGTGAGCTCAAGCTCTCGGGCGCGCTGCTGGCGGACATCTACCTTGGCAAGATCGCAAAGTGGAACGATCCGGCGATCGCCGCGCTCAACTCCGGGATCAAGCTCCCCGACCAGGCGATTTCGGTGGTGCACCGCTCGGACGGCTCGGGCACGACGTTCATCTGGTCGAACTACCTGTCCAAGGTCAGTCCCGAATGGAAGCGGAAGGTGGGCGTGGGAACCGCGCTCAACTGGCCCACCGGGGTGGGCGGCAAGGGCAACGAAGGCGTGGCCTCCTACGTGCAGCGCATCGCCGGCTCGATCGGCTACGTCGAATACGCGTTCGTGCTGCAGAACGGGATGACCTATATCAGGATGCGCAACCGCGAGGGCAACTTCGTTGCGCCGAGCGCCAAGTCGTTCATGGCGGCCGCCGCGGGCGCGGACTGGAGCGCCGCACCGGGGATGTACCTGATCCTCACCGACGCCCCGGGCGCGCAAGCCTGGCCGATCGCCGGCGCGACCTTCATCCTGATGCACAAGGTACAGGACAAGCCGGAATCCGCGAAGGCAGTACTCAAGTTCTTCAAGTGGGCCTACGCCAACGGCGACAAGATGGCCGAGGCGCTCGACTATGTGCCGATGCCGGACAACGTCGTTTCGCTGATCGAATCGTCCTGGAGGAGCATGAAGGACATCTCCGGCAAGCCCGTATATTGACTAGAATGCGCGGCAATCCACTTAGGTGAGTGCCGTCCCCGTGGCTTCCCAGGGCGCCGAGAACCAAGACGCGACAGTCGGAGCGCTGCAGGCCCCCCTTGCGCCGCGGGTGCGCTCCGCGCTCTGGCTGGATCCGGCGTTCGAGTGGCTGACCAAGGTTTTCGCTTTCCTCGTTTTCAGCATCCTGGCCGCGATCCTGGTTTCGCTCGTGATCGGCAGCGAACTTACGCTGCGCAAGTACGGGATCAGCTTTCTCTGGAGCGAAAGCTGGGATCCGGTCCGTGAGGAGTTCGGCGCGCTGGTGCCGATCTACGGCACCGTGATGACCTCGCTCATTGCGATGGCAATCGCGGTGCCGGTGAGCTTCGGCATCGCGCTGTTCCTGACCGAGCTCTCGCCCGGCTGGCTCAAGCGTCCGCTGGGCACCGCGATCGAGCTGCTGGCCGCAATCCCGTCGATCATCTACGGCATGTGGGGCCTGTTCGTGCTCGCGCCGGTGGTGCAGACCTACGTCCAGCCGCCGATGGTCAAGGCGTTCGGCGGGATGCCGCTGATCGGCGCGCTGTTTTCGGGGCCGCCGCTCGGCATCGGCATGATGACGGCGGGCCTGATTCTGTCGATCATGGTCATACCGTTCATCGCGGCCGTGATGCGCGACGTGTTCGAGCTGGTTCCACCGATGCTCAAGGAGTCGGCCTACGGGCTCGGCGCGACGACCTGGGAAGTCGTGTTCCGCGTCGTGCTGCCGTACACCAGGGTCGGGGTGGTGGGCGGGCTCATGCTCGGGCTGGGGCGCGCGCTCGGCGAGACGATGGCGGTCACCTTCGTGATCGGCAACGCGCACCGCTTGTCCGCCTCGCTGCTCGCGCCGGGCAACAGCATCGCATCCGCGCTCGCGAATGAGTTCACCGAGGCGGTCGGGGATACCTATCTGTCGGCCTTGTTCGAGCTCGGCCTGATCCTGTTCGTGATCACCACGGTGGTGCTGGCCCTGTCGAAGTTCATGTTGATGCGCCTGTCGCGCCAGGAAGGCGCGCGCACCTAGGCCGAACGCGATGAGCGACGTTACGGCATCCAACCCGTTGTACGGCGCGCGCAAGCGCAAGAACGTGGTCATGCTTTCGGTGTCCGTGGCGGCGCTCAGCTTCGGCCTGTTCTGGCTGGCGTGGATCCTGGCGACGCTGCTGCTGGAGGGCGGCAGCGCGCTGCTGCACGCCACGCTGTACTACAAGATGACCCCGCCGCCGGGTTCCGACGGGGGGCTGGCGAACGCGATCGCCGGCAGCTTCGCGATGGTGGTGATCGGCACCCTGATCGGCACGCCGGTCGGCGTGTTGGCGGGAACGTATCTCGCCGAGTACGGCAGGAAGAGCTGGCTCGCCTCGGCGACGCGCTTCCTGAACGACGTTCTGCTGTCGGCGCCCTCGATCGTGATCGGCCTGTTCGTGTACTCGGTCTATGTCGCGCGGGTGAAGCACTTTTCGGGCTGGGCGGGAGCGTTCGCGCTCGGCCTGCTGGTGATCCCGGTGGTGGTGCGCACAACCGACGACATGCTCAAGCTTGTGCCCGGCAGCCTGCGCGAGGCCACTGCCGCGCTCGGCTGCCCGCAGTGGAAGATGATCCTGTTCATCACCTACCGCGCCGCGCGCACCGGGATCCTGACCGGGATCCTGCTCGCGGTGGCGCGCGTGAGCGGCGAGACCGCCCCGCTGCTGTTCACCGCGCTCAACAACCAGTTCTGGTCGCTGAACATGAACGCTCCGATCTCGAACCTGCCGATGGTCATCTTCCAGTTCGCGATGAGCCCCTACCCGGACTGGCAGCGCCTCGCCTGGGGCGGCGCCACCCTGATCACGCTCGCGGTCCTGCTGCTGAACATCCTGGCGCGCGTGCTGTTCAAGAAAACTCTCTGACGCAAGGCAAGCCGTGGAATCCCTGCCCACCGCCCGCACCCGCCCGCCGCGAATCGAGGTCGCCGCGCGATCGGAGCGGGTCGGCGAGACCCGGGCGAAGCTCGTCGTGCGCAATCTCGATTTCTACTACGGCAGCTACCATGCGCTGAAGTCGGTCACGCTCGACGTCCCCGAACGCCGCGTGACCGCGTTCATCGGGCCGTCCGGCTGCGGCAAGTCGACGCTGCTGCGCGTGTTCAACCGCATGTACTCGCTCTACCCGGATCAGCGCGCCGAGGGCGAGCTCATCATGGACGGCGAGAACCTGCTCACGGTCAAGCGCGACGTGTCCCTCATCCGGGCCAAGATCGGCATGGTGTTCCAGAAGCCGACCCCTTTCCCGATGTCGATCTACGACAACATCGCCTTCGGCGTGCGGCTGTTCGAGAAGCTGAAGAAGCGCGACATGGACGAGCGCGTCGAGTGGGCGCTGCGCAAGGCCGCGCTGTGGGACGAGGTCAAGGACATCCTGGGCCAGAGCGGCCACAGCCTCTCGGGCGGGCAGCAGCAGCGGCTGTGCATCGCGCGCGGGATCGCGGTCAAGCCCGAGATCCTGCTGCTGGACGAGCCGACCTCGGCGCTGGATCCGATCTCGACCGCCAAGATCGAGGAGCTGGTGCACGAGCTCAAGCGCGAGTTCACCATCGCCATCGTGACCCACAACATGCAGCAGGCGGCGCGCGTGTCGGACTACACTGCCTACATGTATCTGGGCGAGCTGGTCGAGTTCGACGTAACGGATACGATCTTCATCAAGCCGAAGCAGAAGGCGACCGAGGACTACATCACCGGCCGCTTCGGCTAGGCCGCTGGGCGCAAGAATGGGTGTCGGCGCCGTGGCTTGCGGTATCCTTCGCCCCGTCTTTTTTGATTGACTCTGACCTACGCCATGCTGGAAGTTCGCGACCTCGCCTGCGAGCGCGGCGACGTGCGCCTGTTCTCGGGGCTCGAGTTTTCGCTCGGCGAGGGCGATCTGCTGCGGGTGCAGGGGCCCAACGGCAGCGGCAAGACGAGCCTGCTGCGGCTGGTGGCGGGTCTGTCGCGTCCGGCGGCGGGGACGATCCGCTGGCGCGGCGAGTCGATCGGCGAGCTGCGCGAGGCCTACGCGCGCGAACTGCTGTTCGTCGGGCACGCGAACGCGCTCAAGGAGGAGTTCAGCGCCGACGAGAACCTCGCGATCTCGCTCGAGCTGTGCGGGCGCCGGGCGAGCGCCGCGGCGCGCGCCGAGGCGCTCGATCGCATCGGGCTGGCGCGCCGGGCGCGCCGGCCGGCGCGCCGGCGGCTCGTGCGCCGTGCTGGTAGCGTCTTCGGCGCCGATCGATCAATTTATCGTGCGCCATCCCGATTATTTTTTCGGCCGCTCACCGGAACACGCCTACGTCCAGCCCGATAATCTGGAAATTCTGGTGAACCACCTGAAATGCGCCGCCTTCGAGCTGCCCATTGCCGCCGATGAGAAATTCGGCGGCGAGGAGGCCGCTCCGCTGTGCGCGCGGCTGGAGGAAGCCGGCTTCCTGCACCAGTCCGCGCCGGCAGGCGCATCAGGCAAGGCTCGTTGGCACTGGACCGAGCAAGCCTATCCCGCCGATACGGTCAGCCTGCGCGCGGTGACGTCCGACAATTTCGTGATTGTGGACGTGACCGGCGCGCCCGAGGTGATCGGCGAAGTGGATTTTTCCAGCGCGCTCACCACCGTCCATCCCAAGGCTGTCTACCTGCACCAGGGGCAGCAGTACCAGGTCGAGCGGATGGATTTCGACGAGCGGCGCGCCTACGTAAAACAGGTGAACCTCGAGTATTACACCGACGCCATACGCTACACGCAGGTGCGCGTGCTCGAAACCGCGGAAAGCGCGCGGCTCACGCGGGACGGCGGCGGGGATGGGCGCGAAGATGCGGCGGCCGAACGAGCGCATGGCGACGTGCTGGTGCGCTCGCAGGTGGTCGGATTCAAGAAGATCAAATTTTTCACCAACGAAAATCTCGGCTCGGGAAAATTGGAGCTGCCCGAGAACGAAATGCACACGACGGCGTATTGGATCACGCTTGAGCGAAAGCTGATCGAGT
>JBOIFB010000108.1:0-9063 GCA_050741415.1 Burkholderiales bacterium
TAGAAGGGACTTCGATCCTCCTTCGATTGCTTTCGCCCATCGCGCCGCATGTCTCTCACCATCTCTGGATCGCGCTCGGCTTCGGCGACGACGTGATGCGGGCTGCCTGGCCCGAACCCGACCCCGTCGCGCTGGAGCAGGACGAGATCGAGTACGTGGTCCAGATCAACGGCAAGAAGAAGGGCATTCTGCTTGCGCCCAACGGACTCGATCGAGAGGGCGTCGAGGCGTTCGCTCGCGCCAACGAATTGGTTATCGCCTCGCTGGGCGGGGTTTTGATCAAGCGCATGATCGTCGTTCCAGGGCGACTGATAAACATCGTCGTATGAAACGCTGGCTCGCCATCCTTTGTGTCGTAGCGCTCGCAGGCTGCGGCTTCCAGCTGCGCGCGGCGGCGAAGCTGCCGTTCGACACCGTGTACGTCGCGGCCGCCGACGGCGGCATCGCGCTCGAGCTCAAGCGCAACATCCGGGCCGGGACCGACGCCAAGGTGGTGGACGACGCGAAGAAGGCCGAAGCCCTGCTGCAGTTCACCCGCGAGGAGCGGCAGAAGGTAATCCTGTCGCTCGATGCCGCGGGGCGGGTGCGCGAATTCCAGCTGCGCTACATCGTCGGCTTCCGCGTGGTCGACAACAAAGGCGGCGTGTACGTGCCGCAGAGCACGATCGAGCTGAGCCGCGACGTTACCTACAACGACGCCGACGTGCTGGCCAAGGAGTCCGAGGAGCAGCTGCTGTACCGCGACATGCAGAACGACATGGTGCAGCAGATCATGCGCCGGCTCGCCGCCGCCAAGCGGCCGGCGAGTGCCTGAGGCCGGATGGCGCTGCGTGCCGAGCAACTGCAGGCGCAGCTCGCGAAATCGCTCGCCCCGCTGTACGTCGTGCACGGCAACGAGCCGCTGCTCGCGCTCGAGGCGTCCGACGCGGTGCGCAGCGCTGCGCGCAAGGCCGGCTTCCACGAGCGCGAGGTGTTCTTCGCAGAGCGCGGCTTCGACTGGAGCGAGCTGCTGCACGCGGGCGCGAGCCTCTCGCTGTTCGGCGACAGGAAGATCGTCGAGCTCAGGATGCCCGCCGGAAAGCCGGGCACGCAGGGCGCGCAGGCGATCGCCACGTACTGCGCGCGCTCGAGCGCCGACATTCTGACGCTGGTCTCGCTACCGCGCCTGGACCGCGCAGCCCAGGGCTCCGGCTGGTTCACCGCTCTCGCCGCGGCAGGCGTGGTGGTGGACGTATTTCCGGTCGAGCGCGCGCGGCTGCCCGCGTGGATCGGCGAGCGCCTCGCGCGCCAGCGCCAGCGCGCGCCACGCGAGGTGCTCGAGTTCCTTGCCGACCGAGTGGAGGGCAATCTGCTTGCAGCGTTCCAGGAGGTGCAGAAGCTCGCTCTGCTCGCGCCCGAGGGCGAGCTGAGTCTGGACAGCGTGCGTGAAGCGGTGGCGAATGTGGCGCGCTACGACGCTTACGACGCCTCGGCTGCGCTGCTCGCGGGCGATACTGCTCGCTACGTGCGGGTGATCGAGGGGCTGCGCGGCGAGGGCGAGGCGCCGACCTTCGTGCTGTGGGCGATCGCCGAAGACCTGCGCGCGCTTGCGCGCTTGCAGTCCGGCGCGGCCGAGGGCCGGCCGCTCGAGGCGCTGCTGCGCGAGAACCGGGTCTGGGGACAGCGCCAGGCGGCGCTCAAGTCGGCCATGCGGCGCCTTTCGGCCGCCGCGATCGAGCGCGCGCTGGCGCACGCGGCGTTGATCGACCGCGCAATCAAGGGCGTGGTCCGGCTCGAGGCGTGGGATGAGTTCCTCAAGCTGGGGTTAAAATTGGCCCATGGATCAGAAGCTTGACGGCAGGACGGTAGATCTCCGCCACTACGTGCAGGAGCTCGGGCAGGCGGCGCGCACCGCCTCGCGCGAGTTGGCGCGCGCCGCAACCGAGACCAAGAACCGCGCGCTGCTCGCCATGGCGGCGGAGATCCGCAACGGCGCGGCGAGCCTGCTCGAGGCCAACCGCGCCGACGCCGAGCGGGCACAGAGGGAGGGCCGGGACGCGGCCTTCGTCGACCGTCTGACCCTGACCCGGGCCTTGGTCGAGCAGATGGCCGAGGGCATCGAGCAGGTCGCAGCGCTGCCCGACCCGATAGGAGAGATCAGCGACCGGGTGACGCGTCCGAGCGGGATCCAGGTCGGCCGCATGCGCGTGCCGCTGGGTGTGATCGGCATCATCTACGAGTCGCGCCCCAACGTGACCGCCGACGCCGCGGCGCTGTGCATCAAGGCAGGCAACTCCTGCATCCTGCGCGGCGGGTCGGAGGCGCTGCATTCCAATCTGGCGATCGCGGCCTGCGTGCGCGCGGGCCTGAAGTCCGCCGGGCTGCCGGAGGCCGCCGTGCAGGTGGTAAAGATCGCCGATCGGGCCGCGGTCGGTGAGCTGATCACCCTGACCGAATATGTTGACATCATCGTGCCTCGCGGCGGCAAGGAGCTGATCGCGCGCCTGACGCGCGAATCGCGCGTGCCGATGATCAAGCACCTCGACGGCGTGTGCCACGTCTACGTCGACGACCGCGCCGACCCCGACATGGCAGTGCGCATCGTGGACAATGCCAAGACCCAGCGCTACGGCACCTGCAACACCATGGAGACCCTTCTGGTGGCCGAAGCCATCGCGCCGAAGGTGCTGCCGCGCATCGCCGAGATCTTTCGCGCCAAGTCGGTCGAGATGCGCGGCGACGAGGCCACCCGCCGCCTGGTGCCGGACGCCTTGGCCGCCACCGAGCAGGACTACTACACCGAGTGGCTCGCGCCGGTGGCATCGATCCGGGTGGTGCGCGGCATCGATCAGGCCATGGCGCACATCGCCAAGTACGGCTCGCAGCACACCGACGCGATCGTCACGGACGACCGGGCGCGCGCCGAGCGCTTCCTGCGCGAAGTCGATTCGAGCTCGGTGATGGTCAACGCATCGACCCGTTTCGCCGACGGCTACGAGTTCGGCCTCGGCGCCGAGATCGGCATCTCCACCGACAAGCTGCACGCCCGCGGCCCGGTCGGGCTGGAGGGCCTCACCACCCGGAAGTTCGTCGTAATGGGGCACGGCGAAGTGCGTCAGTGACAGCGCCGACCGGCATCTTCGGCGGCACCTTCGACCCGGTCCACAACGCCCACCTGCGCGTCGCGCGCGTCGCGCTCGAGGCGCTCGGCCTCGTGCGTCTGCTTTGGATCCCGACCGGTGCGCCGCGCTACCGCCCCGCGCCGGTCGCCTCGGCCGAGCACCGGCTCGCGATGCTCGAGCTCGCGCTCGCCGGCGAGCCGCGTTATGCGATCGACGCGCGCGAGCTGCGTCCCGAGGCGTCCGGCTATACCGTGGATACGCTCGCCGCGCTGCGCGCCGAGCTCGGACCGCACGCGCCGCTGGTGCTGCTGATGGGAAGCGACCAGTACGAGAAGCTCGCCGGATGGCACCGCTGGCGCGAGCTGTTCGGTCTGACGCGCATCGCGGTGGTGGCGCGCCCCGGCCGGACGCCCGAGGCGGACGCGAGGATCCGCGCCGCAGGGCCGGTGCTGCGCGTCGAGATGGCGCCGCTCGACGTTTCCTCGACCGAGATCCGCGCCCGCATGGCGCACGGCGAAGACGTTTCGGGTATGCTGCCGCCCCCCGTGCACGAATACATCTCGACACACCGTCTCTATCGCTGATGGATATCCGAAAGAAACAACGCACCGTGGTGGACGCGCTGGAAGATATCAAGGCACGCGACGTCGTGGTGTTCAACACTGCGCGCCTGCCGTCCATGTTCGAGCGCGTGGTCATCGCCAGCGGCGACTCGACGCGCCAGGTCAAGGCGCTTGCCGACAACGTACAGGAGAAAATCCGCGAGCTCGGCGGACGCGTCTACGGCGTCGAGGGTGAGGCCAACGCCGAGTGGGTGCTGGTCGATCTGGGCGACGTCGTCGTGCACCTGATGCACCCCGCGGTGCGCAGCTACTACAACCTCGAGGAGCTCTGGGGCGGAAAGGCGGTGCGGCTCAAGCAGGCCGCGGCCGGGGGCGCGCGTGGCACGACTGCTCGTCGTCGCCGTAGCCGCTAAGGCGCCAGCCTGGGCGCAGGCGGCCTGCGCCGAATATCTCAAGCGCATGCCGCGCGGCTTCGACACGGCGCTCGAGACGGTCAGGCCCGAGCCGCGCCGTGCCGGCAAGCCGCTCGAGCTGATGCTCGCGCTGGAAGCCGCGCGAATCCGCGAGCGCCTGCCGCGCGGCTCGCGGCTGGTGGCGCTCGATGAGCGCGGGCGCGAGCTGAGCACCGCGCAGTTCGCCGCGCAATTGCGGCACTGGATCGACGAAGGGCTGCCGACCGCATTCGCCATCGGCGGGCCGGATGGGCTCGACCCCGCCCTGCGGCGCGAAGCCGCCCTGCAGCTGCGCCTATCGGCCTTCACCTTGCCGCACGCGCTGGCGCAGGTGGTGCTGTGCGAGCAGCTCTACCGGGCCGCCTCGCTCCTGGACGGACATCCCTACCACCGGGCATAGCCCCGGGCATGCTCTGCTACACTTGGCCGGCCCCCTTCGGACGATGCCGCCGTGCTCGCTTCGCTCGACCGCAGCCTGTATCTCGCTTCACGCAGCCCGCGCCGGCGCGAACTGCTGGCGCAGATTGGCGTGCGCTTTCACCTGCTGATGTTCCGCTCGCGCCCGGACGGCGACCCGGAGGTGAGCGAAGAGGCGCTCGACGGCGAATCGCCGCGCGCCTACGTCGAGCGCGTCGCCCTGGTAAAGGCCGAGATGGGCTGGAAGCGGCTGACGCAACGCAACCTGCCGCGGGCGCCGGTGCTCGCCGCGGACACCACGGTCGCGCTCGAGGGACGCATTTTCGGCAAGCCTGCCGACCGGGCCGAGGCCGCACGCATGCTGGCCGACCTGTCGGGCCGCGAGCACGAGGTGCTGAGCGCGGTGGTGCTCAAGTACGACGAGCGCATCGAAATCGAGCTCTCGCGCACCGCGGTGCAGTTTCGCGCGCTGGGCGAAGACGAGATCCGCCAGTACATCGCCACCGGCGAGGCCGACGACAAGGCCGGCGCGTACGCGATCCAGGGTCGCGCGGCGCAGTTCATTGCCGCCATCCGCGGCAGCTATACCGGGGTCGTGGGATTGCCGCTCTACGAGACGGCGCAGGTGATCGAGCGGATGGGTGCGACGCGTGAGCGAAGAAGTCCTTATTAACGTCACCCCGCAGGAAACGCGCGTCGCGGTGCTCGAGACGGGAGTGGTGCAGGAGCTGCTCATCGAGCGCAGCGCGAGCCGCGGCCTGGTCGGGAACATCTACATGGGCCGGGTCGCGCGGGTGCTGCCGGGAATGCAGTCCGCTTTCGTCGAGATCGGGTTGGAGCGCGCGGCCTTCCTGCACGTGGCGGATATCTTCGAGTACCGGCGGCAGCCCGGCGCCAACGGCAGCGAGCCCGCCAAGGCGATCGAGAAGATCCTGTCGGAAGGCCAGCCGCTGCTGGTGCAGGTGGCCAAGGACCCGATCGGCACCAAGGGCGCGCGCCTGACCACCCAGATCTCGATCGCCGGGCGCATGCTGGTGTACCTGCCGCAGGACTCGCACATCGGCATCTCGCAGCGCATCGAGAGCGAGAACGGCCGCCAGCTGCTGCGCGACAAGGTCAGGGAGCTGCTGCCGCCGGACGAGAAGGGCGGCTTCATCATCCGCACCCTGGCCGAGGCCGCCGAGGCCGGCGAGCTCGGCGCCGACATCGAATACCTGCGCCACCTGTGGCGCGACATACGCGAGCGCTCGCTCGGCGCGCAGCCGCCGCAGCTGCTGTACCAGGACCTCTCGCTCGCGCAGCGCGTGCTGCGCGACATGGCATCCGAGACCACCGAGCGCCTGGTGGTCGACTCGCGCGAAAACTTCCAGAAGCTGACCGCGTTCGCCGAAGCCTACATGCCCAAGCTGCGCGCCAAGCTGGAGCACTACACGGGCGCGCGGCCGTTGTTCGACCTGCGCAACGTCGAGCCGGAGATCGAAAAGGCCCTCGCGCGCCGCGTCGAGCTCAAGTCAGGCGGCTACCTGATCATCGACCAGACCGAGGCGATGACCACGGTCGACGTCAACACCGGCGGTTTCGTCGGACAGCGCAACTTCGACGACACCATCTTCAAGACCAACCTCGAGGCAGCGCAGACGATTGCGCGCCAGCTGCGGCTGCGCAACCTGGGCGGGATCATCGTCATCGACTTCATCGACATGGAAAGCGAGGAGCACCGCACGGCCGTGCTGGCGGAGTTCAACAAGGCGCTCGCGCGCGACCGCACCAGGATGACGGTAAACGGATTCACCGCCTTGGGCCTGGTGGAGATGACGCGCAAGAGGACCCGCGAGTCGCTTGCCCACGTGCTGTGCGAGCCCTGCCCGATCTGCGGCGGGCGCGGCGAGGTCAGGACCGCGCGCACCGTGTGCTACGAGATCCTGCGCGAGATCCTGCGCGAGGCGCGCGCCTTCAACGCGCGCGAATACCGCATCCTCGCCTCGCAGGCGGTGGGCGACCTGTTCCTGGAGGACGAATCGGCGTCGCTCGCGATGCTGTCGGACTTCATCGGCAAGCCGATCTCGATGCAGGTGGAGACCAGCTACAACCAGGAGCAGTTCGACATCGTGCTGATGTGATTGTCGAGAGCTGAGGAAGCCATGAACGACATCTTGTTCCAGCCCGCGAAGAAGCTCGCGCGCCTGATCCGCAGCCGCAAGCTGTCGGCGCTCGAGGTGATGAAGGCCCATATCGCGCAGATCGAGCGCCTCAACCCGAAGCTGAACGCGATCGTCACCTTTCTCCCCGAGCAGGCGCTAAAGCAGGCCAGGGCGATGGACCGTCGCGGCGCGCGCCCCGGTCCGCTGGCCGGGCTGCCGATCGCGTACAAGGACCTGGTGCCGACCAAGGGCATCCGCACCACCTTCGGCTCGCCGATCTACGCCGGCAACGTCCCGGCCGAGGACCATGCGCTCGTCGAGCGGCTGACCGCGGCGGGCGCGATCACCCTGGGCAAGACCAACACGCCCGAGTTCGGCGCCGGCAGCCAGACCTTCAACAAGGTGTTCGGCGCGACGCTCAACCCCTACGACCTCGACAAGACCTGCGGCGGCTCCTCGGGCGGCGCGGCGGTGGCGGTCGCGTGCGGCATGCTGCCCTTCGCCGATGGCTCGGACCTCGGCGGCTCGCTCAGGAATCCCGGCAACTTCTGCAACGTGGTGGGCTTTCGCCCTACGCCGGGGCGCGTGCCCAATTACCCGGCCGCCGACGCCTGGGACACGCTTGCGGTCCTCGGCCCGATCGCGCGCTCGGTCGAGGACGCTGCGTTTCTGTTCTCGGCGATGGCCGGCCCGGACATCCGCTCGCCGATCAGCATCACCGAGCCCGGCGCGGCGTTCGCGCGGCCGCTTGCGCGCGACTTCCGCAAGCTGCGGGTCGCCTGGTCGAGGAATCTGGGCGGCCTGCCGGTCGACCGGCGGGTGACCAAGGTACTCGAAGCGCAGCGCAAGACGTTCGCATCGCTCGGCTGCGTCGTCGAGGAAGCCCAGCCCGACTTCACAGGCGCCGACGAGGCCTTCCAGATCCTGCGCGCGCTCCGCTACGTGCAGAGCTACGCTTCGTTGCTGGACGAGCACCGCGGCAAGATGAAGGACACGGTGGTGTGGAACATCGAGCAGGGGCTCAAGCTCGATGGCCCGCGCATCGCGCGGGCGATGACGCTGCGCTCGGACCTGTACCGGCGCATGCGCGAATTCATGCAGCGCTACGAGTTTTTGCTGCTGCCGGTGAACCAGGTGCCGCCCTTTCCGGTCACGCAAGCTTACGTCGAATCCATCGACGGCGTGAAGCTCGGGACCTATATCGACTGGATGAAGACCTGCTGGTACATCACCGTCACCGGCCACCCGGCGATCTCGGTGCCGGCGGGATTCACCGACGACGCGCCGGCGCTGCCGGTCGGCCTGCAGATCGTCGGGCGCTACCGCGACGACTTCGGCGTGCTGCAGCTTGCGCACGCCTTCGAGCAGGAAACGCAGATCGGCAGGCGCCGCCCGCCGCTCGCGGCCTGAGCGGGCGCTACTTCTGCCTGGGCACGCGCCCAAGCAGATAGAACTCGTCGTTCGGCCGCATGTCGGTCAGGTTCGCCATGCGATTCGAGAGCGCGAAAAAGGCGGCGATCGCGCCGATGTCCCAGATGTCCTCGTCCGACAAGCCGTGCGCGCGCAAGGCCGCGAAGTCCGGTTCGCCGATCGTCTGCGCCTCGAGCGAGGTCTTGAGCGCGAAATCGAGCATCGCCTTCTGGCGCGGCGTGATATCGGCCTTGCGGTAGTTGATCGCCACCTGGTCGGCGACGAGCGGGTCCTTGGCCCGGATCCTGAGAATCGCCCCGTGCGCGACCACGCAGTACTGGCACTGATTCGCGCCCGAGGTGGCGACCACGATCATCTCGCGCTCGGCCTTGGTCAGGCCGCCTTCCTTCTCCATCAGCGCATCGTGGTAGGCAAAGAAGGCGCGAAACTCCGCCGGCCGGTGCGCCAGCGCGAGAAACACGTTCGGCACGAAGCCGGATTTCTCCTGCACCTCGAGGATGCGGGCGCGCACGTCCTCCGGCAACCGGCCGAGCTCGGGGACGGGGAAGCGGCTGATCGGCTTTTCGCTCATGGCTCGTGCGACCCACCTGAGGAGTTTCTGGCGCGCCCGGCGGGAGTCGAACCCACGACCTTCGGCTTCGGAGACCGACACTCTATCCAGCTGAGCTACGGGCGCCCGGGGAGGCGCGAAGGATAGCCCTTTTCGCTGCCCCAGTCCACGCGCGCCCGGCGGGTTCCGCACGCGGGAAGATTCACGCTAAAATCATTTCCTTATTCACTAACCGGCAGGATGCGCGAATGAGTGAGCACGAAGAATCTTCCTCCTTCATCAAGACCCCGAAGCAGCTGGTCATCGTCGTGCTGCTGGCGTTCCTGGTGCCGATTTTCGGCATCTCGCTGCTGGTGCACTTGGTGGTCGGCGGCCAGACTGCGGACCCCTCGGCCCTGACCCCCGAGG
>JBOIFB010000109.1:0-8983 GCA_050741415.1 Burkholderiales bacterium
ACAGGCAGGAAGATGACCAGGAACACGTAGGCCACCGGAGAGGTGAAATAGCTCGTCAGCTCGCGCCGCGCGATGGTGCGAACGGTCTTCCAGGACGAAATCATTTCTTCACCGTGTCGGGCAGCGTGATGCGGCGGAACACTTCGTCGAGCTGCCCTTCTTCGGTGCGCAGCGCCTCGAGGCGCCAGCCTGCGCGCGTGGCGAGCGCCGCGACCTCGCGCGCGAGCTCGCCGGCCGCGGCCTTGTCCGCGGGGAACACGCGGTACGCGCCGTCGGCCACCTCGACCCGCCCCAGCGGCGCGAGCTTGTCGGCGCTCACGCCCTGGCCGGAAACCGTGACCGCGCCGGCCAGCGCGGACATGCCGCGCAACTCCGCCGGGGTGCCGTTGGCGACGATGCGGCCGCGGTCGATAATGATGGCGCGGGTGCACGCGGCATCGACTTCCTCCAGAATGTGGGTCGAGAACACGACCGCCTTGGTCCGCCCGAGCTCGCGGATCAGGTTGCGCACCTCGTGCTTCTGGTTCGGGTCGAGGCCGTCGGTCGGCTCGTCGAGCACCAGCACGTCCGGGTCGTGGATCAGCGCCTGCGCGAGGCAGGTGCGGTGCTTGTAGCCTTTGGACAGCGTGTCGATGCCCTGGCGCAGCACCGAGGACAGGAAGCACAGTCCGACCACGCGCGCAATCGCATTGCGCTTGGCTTCGCCGGTCAGCCCCCGCATGTCGGCCGCAAACGCGAGGAAGCTGCGCACCGACATGTCGGGATACGCGGGCGCCGCCTCGGGCAGGTAGCCGATCAGGCGCTTCGCCTCGAGCGGCGACTCGCTCACGTCGTAGCCGCCGACCACGACCTTGCCTTCAGTGGGCGGGATGAAGCCCGTGATCATGCGCATGGTGGTCGACTTGCCGGCGCCGTTCGGCCCCAGAAAGCCGAGCACCTCGCCGCGCTCGACGTTGAACGAAACGCCGTCCACCGCGCGCTTCGGGCCGAACGACTTCACCAGATTCTCGATTCGGATCATGGGTTGCAAGGCACGCACTGCGGCTTCAAGGGGCCGCATTATCGCCGAATTGTCGCGCAGGCCGAAGGATCGGCCGCGAGCCTTAATTCAGGCTTAAAGCTGGCCGCGGATTATGAGCCGCGCTAAAATCGCGGCGTTCCACTCCCGGCTTCATCTCTACACCGAGGATCCGTATGGACAAGGCATTGCTATCCAAGACCGCGGCTGCGATGGTCGCGAAGGGCAGGGGCATCCTCGCTGCCGACGAATCGAGCGGCACCTGTGAAAAACGCTTCAGGGCTGTCGGCGTTGAAAGCACGGAGGAGAACCGGCGCGCCTATCGCGGCTTGTTGTTCGCCACGCCGGGCCTGGAGCAGTACGTTTCCGGCGTCATCCTGTTCGACGAAACTATCCACCAGAAGACGAGCGACGGCGTGCCGTTCGCGCAATTGCTGGGGCGCAAGGGGATCATCCCCGGCATCAAGGTCGACAATGGCGCCAAGGACCTCGCGCTGTGCCCGGGCGAGAAAGTCACCGAGGGGCTGGACGGCCTGCGCGAGCGGCTGGCGGAATACTTCAAGCTCGGCGCGCGCTTCGCCAAGTGGCGCGCGGTGATCACCATCGGCAACGCAATTCCGACGCACACCTGCCTGTACGCCAACGCGCACGCGCTGGCGCGCTACGCTGCGTTGTGCCAGGAGGCCTCGATCGTACCGATCATCGAACCCGAAGTGCTGCTCGACGGCGAGCACACGATCGAGCGCTGCGAGGAAGCGACCGAGGCGACTCTGCGCGCCACCGGCGCGGCGCTTGCGGCGCACAATGTCTCGTTCGAGCACACCATCCTCAAGGCGAGCATGGTGCTCTCGGGCAAGGACTGCGCGCGCCAGGCCGGCATCGACGAGGTCGCCGAACGCACCGTGCGCGTTCTCAAGCGCACCGTGCCGGCCGCACTGCCGGGAGTGGTGTTCCTCTCCGGCGGGCAGTTGGATCTCGACGCTACCGCGCACCTGAACGCGATGGCGTCGATCAAGGGGCTGCCCTGGCCGCTCACGTTCTCGTATTCGCGCGCGCTGCAGAATCCGGCGCTCAAGACTTGGCGCGGCGGTCTGCAGAACGTCGCCGCGGCGCAGAAGGCGTTTCATCATCGGGCGCACATGAACGGCCTTGCCTGCCAGGGCAAGTGGAAACCCGGGCTCGAGAGCCAGGCCGCATGAGCGCCGCCCTGTTCGAGTCGGGCATCGCGAGCCTGCCGCGCATCGGGCGCGGCAAGGTGCGCGACATCTACGCGGTCGGCGAGGACAAGATGCTGATCGTCGTCAGCGACCGGCTGTCCGCGTTCGACGTGGTGCTGCCCGATCCGATCCCGGACAAGGGCGCGGTGCTGACCCAGATGTCGAACTTCTGGTTCGAGAAGCTGGCGCAGGTGGTGCCCAACCATCTGTCGGGGATCGATCCGCAGTCGGTGGTGCGCGGCGAGGCCGAAAAGGCACAGGTGCGCGGCCGCTCGGTGGTGGTGAAGAAGCTCAAGCCCCTGCCGATCGAGGCCGTGGTGCGCGGCTTCCTCATCGGGTCGGGCTGGAAGGACTACCAGAACAGCGGCAAGGTGTGCGGCATCGAGCTGCCCAAGGGACTGCAGCAGGCGCAAAAGCTGCCGCAGGCGGTCTTCACCCCGGCCACCAAGGCGACCGAAGGGCACGACGAGAACATCTCCTTCGACGAGGTGGTGCAGCTGATCGGGCGGCCGCTCGCCGAGCAGGTGCGCGAGGTTTCGATCCGTCTCTACAGGGAAGCGGCCGAGTACGCCGCCGGCAAGGGCATCATCATCGCCGACACCAAGTTCGAGTTCGGCACCGATGCGCGGGGCGAGCTGGTGCTGATCGACGAGGCCCTGACCGCGGACTCATCGCGCTTCTGGCCTGCGGACTCCTACCGGGTCGGCATCAGCCCGCCCTCGTTCGACAAGCAATATGTGCGCGACTACCTCGAGACCCTGGATTGGGACAAGACCCCGCCGGCGCCCAGGCTGCCGGCGCCGGTGATCGCCAAGACATCGGAAAAATACCGCGAAGCGCTGGAGAGGCTCACTGGGAGAAAGCTCGCATGATCGGCATCGTGATGGGGTCGACGTCCGACTGGGAAACCATGAAGGCGGCCGCCAAAATGCTGCAGGACTTCGGCGTGCCCTTCGAGGCCAAGGCGATGTCGGCGCACCGCACCCCCGACGCGGTCGCGCAGTGGGCCGGCGGCGCCGCCAAGCGCGGCGTGAAGGCGATCATCGCCGCCGCGGGCGGCGCGGCCCACCTCGCGGGGGTGGTGGCGGCGCACACCGCGCTGCCCGTGCTCGGCGTGCCCATGCCTTCCAAGCACTTGCAGGGGCTGGATTCGCTGCTTGCGACGGTGCAGATGCCGAAAGGCATCCCGGTGGCGACCTTCGCGATCGGCGAGGCGGGTGCGGCAAACGCCGCGCTGTTCGCCGTGGCGCTGCTCGCGCTCTCGGACGCGGCCATGGCAAAGAAGCTCGAGGACTTCCGCCGCAGGCAGACCGAGGCCGTTCTGCAGGCCGCGCCGCTGAAACTGTGAGCGAAGAGCTCCGGCGCGCGGCCGAAATCCTGCGCGCCGGAGGTCTGGTCGCGTTCCCCACCGAGACAGTGTACGGGCTCGGGGCGGACGCCTCGAGCGAAGCCGCGCTCCACAGGCTCTATGCGGTCAAGCGCCGGCCGGCGGATCATCCGGTGATCGTGCACTTCGCCAGCGCGGAGGACGCCTTTGTCTGGGCGCGCGAGGTACCCGAGACGGCGCGGCGGCTCGCCGCGCGCTTCTGGCCGGGGCCGCTCACCCTCATCCTGAAGCGCTCATCCAGGGCGGGCGATTTCGTCACCGGCGGCCAGGACACGGTGGGCTTGCGCGTGCCTTCGCATCCGGTGGCGCAGGCGCTGCTGCGCGAATTCGGCAGCGAAGCGAGTGGACGCCGCTTTAGCGGCGTGGCCGCGCCTTCGGCGAACGTGTTCGGCCGCGTGAGCGCCACGAGCGCGCGGCATGTGAAGGAGGATTTTCCCGCCGGGGTCGACTTCGTCCTGGAGAGCGAGGCGGGCGACGTCGGTATCGAGTCGGCCATCGTCGATCTCTCGCACGGGCGCGCGGTGCTGCTTCGACCCGGAGCGATCACGGTCGCGATGCTCGAAGAGGCTCTCGGCGGGCCGGTCGCGGCGGCCGATGCAGGCGCGCCGCGCGCCCCGGGCAGGCTCGAGCGGCACTACGCGCCGAACACGCCGCTCAGGCTGGTTGCGCCGCATGCCATGGACGCCGAGATCGCGCGCGCCGCAGAAGCCGTCGCAGTGCTCGCGTTTTCGCGCCCCGACGAGCGTGCGGCGCGCTGGCTGCGCATGCCGCGCGACCCGCGCGGCTACGCGCACCGCCTCTACGCGGCATTGCGCGAGCTCGACGCTGCGGGCTGCGCGCGGATCCTGGTCGAGGAGCCGCCGCGCGACGCGGCCTGGGATGCGGTGCGCGACCGCCTGAAACGGGCCGCTGCGCCGCAGGCTTAGTGCGACATCAGCACCGGGACGGTCATCGTCTCGAGCAGGGTGCGGGTCACACCGCCGAGAATCAGCTCCGACATGCGCGAGTGGCCGTAGGCCCCCATGACGATCAGGTCCGAATCGAGGTCCGCGGCGCGCGACAGCAACTGGTTGCCGACGTCCACGTCGGCGGAGTTGAACTGCGACACCGTGACCTTCACGCCGTGGCGCGACAGGTACAATCCGATGTCGGCGCCGGGCACTTCGCCGTGCATGCCGCCCTTCCTGCCGGCGTTGAATGCGGCCACTTGCACCTGTTTCGCCGCCTGCAGGAACGGCATCGCGCCGGTCACCGCGCGAGTCGCCTCCCGGCTCGCGTTCCAGGCGACCAGCACTTGGTTGCCCACCGGGCGCTTCTCGCGCGCGTAGGGCACGACCAGCACCGGGCGCCCGACGCCGAACAGCAAGTGCTGCACGAAGTCCTGCGCCAGGCCGTAGCTTCCGCTGCGGTCGTCCTGGCCGACCACCACCAGGTCGGCGTAGCGCGCGTGCAGCGTCACCACATCCAGCGCGTTGGCGCTCGAGCTGCGCCATTCGCACTTGGAGCAGTTTGCGCGCTGCACCGCCGCGTCCCAGGCCTCGCGCGCCGCCTGCGTCAGCGCCTCGCGCGCCTTCGCCTGCGCCTTTTCGATGAAATCGCCCGCCTCGGCGATTGCCCAACCCGGCAGCGGGGTCAGGCTGAGCGCGTGCAGGCCGACCAGGTGAGCGTCGAACTTCTGCGCCATTGAGAACGCAATGTCGAGGCGCGAATCGATGCCCTTGCCCGCGTCGAGGTGGACCAGGATCGTCTTGTAGGACATCACGCGTTCTCCTCGAATTCGAGAAATAATGGATTTATCTTGCCCTGCGCCCGCTCGGCTTCATTGACGTGGGTCAAACGTCTAGAATCATCCGCATGCGCCATCTCGCCATCGTACTCTCCGTGCTTGCCGCCGGCTGCGCCTCGCATACGCAGGTCTCGGTTGGCGAAGGTTCGGCGAGCGGAACCTACCTGGGACTCGACGTCCAGAGCGGCTCGGCGGCGGGAGCGATCATCGCGATCGGCGCGCTGGGAGCCATGTACGGCTCGGGCGGCGCGCGCACGGCGCCGCCCGCGTTGCTGGAGAGCCGCTTGGTGCGCGAGCAGGACTGCACCAGGCCGCTCGAGGACCCGAGCGCCAACCTGCGATGTCGCTGAGGGATCGAGAGGGACAAGGATTGACGTGCGAGGACGCAAGCATCGTGACTGAACCCCGCCTGCCGCAGCGCTTTGCCGACGTCGATGCGCTGGAGGACTACATGACGGAGCCGGGCTCGGCGCTCGCGGCGGATCTGGCGCGCGTCGACGGCGACCTGATGGTGCTCGGGGTCGGCGGCAAAATGGGGCCGACGCTGGCGCGGCTGGCAAAGCGCGCCGCGCCGGGCAAGCGCGTCATCGGGGTGGCGCGCTTCTCGGAGCCGGGGCTGCGCGAGAAGCTGGAACGCCAGGGAATCGAATGCATCGCCTGCGACCTGCTCGAACGCGCGGCGCTCGAGCGCCTGCCCAAGGCGAAGAATGTCGTCTTCATGGCGGGGCACAAGTTCGGCGCGGTGGGCAACGCATCGTTCACCTGGGCGATGAATGCGGGCGTGCCGTTCATGGCGGCCGAGGCATTGCGCGATTCGCGCATCGTCGCGTTCTCGACCGCCTGCGTATATCCCTACGCGCCGGTGGACGGGCCCGGAGCGGACGAGTCGACGCCGGCGCTGCCGCCGCCGGGCGATTACGCCGCCTCCTGCGTCGGGCGCGAGCGCGCGTTCGAGTACGGCTCGCGCAAGTACGGCACCCCGGGCCGCCTGGTGCGGCTGGAGTACGCGATCGACATGCGCTACGGCGTGCTCTACGACGTGGCTTCGAGCGTGCTCGCGGGACGCGCGATCGATCTGGCGATGGCGCATGTCAACGTGATTTGGCAGGGCGACGCGAACGAGCAGGCGCTGCGGCTGCTGGCGCATTGCACCAGCCCGACCTCGCCGCTGAACGTGACCGGACCCGAGACGGTGAGCGTGCGCTGGCTGGCGGGCGAGCTCGGCAAGCGCCTCGGGCGCGCGCCCGTGTTCGAGGGCCGCGAGGCGCCCACGGCGTGGCTGCTCGATACGCGCGCGGCGCAGCGCCTGTTCGGCGCGCCGCGCGTGCCGCTCGGGACCATGATCGACTGGGTCGCGGACTGGGTCGCGCGCGGCATGCCCGCGCTCGGCAAGGCAACTCATTTCTCCACCCGCGATGGAACGTATTGAGCCGCTCATGCCGGCCGATCTCGACCGGGCCGACGCGCTCGTCGCCGAGGCGGGCTGGAACCAGGACCTGGCCGACTGGCGCATCTTCCTCGAGCTCGGCCGCGGGCTCGCGGTGCGCGCGCCCGACGGCACCCTCGCGGGTACCGCGGCGGTGCTGCCCTATGCCGGCGGATTCGGCTGGATCAGCATGGTGCTGGTGGCAAAGCCTTTCCGCCGGCGCGGCATCGCCACGCGGCTGCTTGAGCATTGCATCGAAAGCGTGAAGGCCGCCGGGGTGGTGCCGGTTCTTGACGCGACGCCGGCCGGGCGCGAGGTCTACAAGCCGCTTGGCTTTCGCGACGGCTGGCCGATCACGCGCTGGCGGCGCACCGGTGCGGCGCCAGCGGCGCTGGCACCCGGAGTGCGGGCGCTGCACGAGCGCGACTGGCCCGCGCTGCGCGCGCTCGATGCGCGTGCCTTCGGCTGCGACCGTTCCGCGCTGCTCGATCGGTTGCGCGAGCGTTCGGGAGGCTTTGCGTGCGTCTGCGAGAGCTCCGGCAGCCTGAGCGGATTCCTGCTCGGGCGCGAGGGCCGCGTCGCGACGCAGCTCGGTCCGATCGTAAGCGATGACGAGTCGGCCGCAGCCTCGCTCGCGGCCTGGGCGAGCGCGCGCCTGGCGGCGCCCGTCATCGTGGACGTGCTGGATCGCCACCGCGTGCTGGCCGACTGCCTGGCCGCGAACGGATTCGCCAAGGAGCGGCCCTACCGACGCATGACGCTCGGGCGCGACGAGCCCTTCGGCGACGCGCGCCGCACGATCGCCATTGCAGGCCCGGAGCTGGGCTAGGAGATCGACGCCGATGCACTGGAGCGACATCCCCGGGGAAGTCATGGCGCTCCTGCGGCGCGGCACGGTGATTCCGGCCCACCCGCTCGCGCTCGATGCGCGGCGCAAGCTCGACGCGCGCCGGCAGCGCGCGCTGGCGCGCTATTACCTCGACGCCGGCTCGGGCGGCCTCGCCGTGGGCGTGCACGCAACGCAATTCGCCATTCGCGAGATGGGATTGTACGAACCGGTATTGCGCATCGCCATGGAGGAGGCGGAGTCGTGGACCGAGCGCCCGCTGGTGATGATCGCGGGGCTCGCCGGGCCGACCGCGCAGGCGAGACGAGAGGCCGCGCTGGCGCGCGGGCTGGGCTACTGCGCCGGCCTGCTCTCGCTCGCGGCGCTCGGCGGCGCCTCGGAGGACGAGATGATCGCGCACTGCGCGGCGGTGGCGAAGGAGATCCCGCTGGTCGGTTTCTACCTGCAGAAGGCCGTCGGCGGGCCTGAGCTCGGGGTCGGATTCTGGCGCCGCTTCGCGGCGCTCGACAACGTCGTGGCGGTGAAGATCGCGCCCTTCAACCGCTACCGCACGCTGGACGTGTTGCGCGGCGTGGCCGAGGCGCGCGCCGAGAACCGCGTGACGCTGTACACCGGCAACGACGACCACATCGTTCCCGACCTCGCGATGCCTTTCCGTCTGACGCGAGGCGGGGAGGAAGTCACCCTGCGCATCAAGGGCGGGCTGCTCGGGCACTGGAGCGTGTGGACCAAGCGCGCGGTCGAGCTGTTCGCGCGCATCCGCGAGGCTGTCGAGACCCATCGGGTCGACGGCGAGCTGCTGAGCCTGGACGCGAGGGTGACCGACTCGAACGCCGCGTTCTTCGACGTCGCGCACGATTTCGCGGGCTGCATCCCCGGCTGCCACGAGGTGCTGCGCCGCCAGGGCCTGCTCGAGGGCACCTGGTGCCTAGACCCGAAGGAGACGCTTTCGCCCGGGCAGGCCGAGGAGATCGATCGCGTGTACGCGGCCTACCCGGAGCTCAACGACGACGCCTTCGTGCGTCAGCACCTCGGGCGCTGGATGGCCTGAGCGCCAGGTTTGCCGCAAGCCAGGCGCAGGCCGCGTGCGCGGATGCCGCTCATTTTCCCAAATCCGAGAAGTAATCGTGCTCGGCGGTGTTGACCAGGCTGCGTCGCAGCTCGACCGGCGCGGCATGGTAGGTGTAGGCGACGCGGTCAATCTCGAGCAGCGGGGCGCCCTTGCGCAAACCGAGCAGCGGCGCCACGTCGGCGCCCGCGAGGGTGGCGCGCAAGCGCTCGCTGGTGCGCAGCACGTTGATG
>JBOIFB010000110.1:0-8953 GCA_050741415.1 Burkholderiales bacterium
CGGCACGTTGAGCCGGCCGCCGTAGAGCACGCATTCGCCGACGCGGAAATAGCAGCCCACCAAGTGGTTGAGCGGCACGCCGCGGCTGGTCAGGTTGCGCCGGTGCTCGTGCGGCGCGAGCTCGATGCCGTGGTCGCGCGCGAGCGCATCGAGGGTTTCCTGCTCGATGAACGTGATCTGGCGGTCGATGTGATGCCTGATCGAGTAGGTGCCGGTTCGCGTCGCGTAGCGATCGCCCTCGATACCCGTGCCGGCCACGAGGCGCGCCTCGGCGAGCGCGCGCATATGCGCAGACGCGCCGGCAGCGACGTGGATGTGGAGCAGTTCGCCCTTCCAGCTCATGACCGATATAATTACACACTCCTCTCACGGCAGCATCCCGGCCCATGAAAGTCCTGGTGAGCGTCAAGCGCGTAGTGGATTACAACGTCAAGGTGCGGGTCAAGTCGGACGGCAGCGGGGTCGAAACCGCGAACGTCAAGATGTCGATGAATCCCTTCGACGAGATTGCGGTCGAGGAAGCGATGCGCCTCAAGGAGGCCGGCGCCGCGACCGAGGTGGTGGTGGTGTCCTGCGGGCCGCAGGCCTGCCAGGAGACGCTGCGTACCGCGCTCGCGCTCGGCGCCGATCGCGCGATCCTGGTCGAAACCGCGGTGGAATTGCAGCCTCTTGCGGTGGCAAAACTTCTCAAAGCGGTCTGTGAACGCGAAAAACCGGCGCTCGCGATCCTGGGCAAGCAGGCGATCGACGACGATTCGAACCAGACCGGGCAGATGCTCGCCGCGCTGTTGGGCTGGGCGCAGGCCACCTTCGCTTCGAAGCTCAAGCTCGAGGACGGCAAGGCGCAGGTCACGCGCGAAGTCGACGGCGGCCTCGACACCATTTCGGTCAAGCTGCCGGCGGTGGTGACGACCGACCTGCGCCTCAACGAGCCGCGCTACGTCACGCTGCCCAACATCATGAAAGCGAAGAAAAAGCCGCTCGAGAACCTCAAGCCCGACGCGCTCGGGGTCGAGGTCGCGCCGCGCCTGAAGACGCTCAAGGTCGCCGAACCGCCCAAGCGCAAGGGCGGAGTCAAGGTGGCCGACGCGAAGGCATTGGTCGAAAAGCTCAGAAATGAAGCGAAGGTGATCTGATGGCCGTCCTCGTTCTGGCCGAGCACGACAACAAGGCGCTCAAGAAGGCCTGCCTCAGCACCGTCGCCGCGGCGCAGAAGATCGGCGGCGAGATTCACCTTCTGGTGGCCGGGCACGATTGCGCCGGCGCGGCCAAGGCCGCGGCCCAGGTCGCGGGGGTGGCCAAGGTGCTGCACGCCGACGCGCCGCAGCTGGACCACGAGATCGCCGAGAACGTCGCCGCGCTGATGGTTTCGCTCGCCAAGGGCTATTCCCACCTGCTCGCGCCGGCGACCTCGAACGGCAAGAACGTCATGCCGCGCGTAGCGGCGCTGCTCGACGTGCAGCAGGTGTCCGAGATCATTGCAGTCGATTCGCCCGACACTTTCCAGCGCCCGATCTACGCCGGCAACGCGATTGCCACGGTGCAGTCGGCCGACCCGGTCAAGGTGATCACGGTGCGCGCGACCGGCTTCGACGCAGTGGCGTCGAGCGGAGGCTCGGCGCCGGTGGAGAAGATCGAAGCCCCTGCGGACAGCGGCCTGTCGTCGTTCGTCGGCAGCGAGGTGTCGAAATCGGAGCGCCCCGAGCTCACCTCCGCGCGGGTGGTGGTCTCGGGCGGGCGCGGCATGGGTTCGGGCGAAAATTTCAAGCTGCTCGAGCCGCTGGCGGACAAGCTCGGCGCGGCGATGGGCGCCTCGCGCGCCGCGGTCGACGCCGGCTTCGTGCCGAACGACTGGCAGGTCGGCCAGACCGGCAAGATCGTCGCCCCGGAGCTGTACATCGCGGTCGGGATCTCGGGCGCGATCCAGCATCTCGCGGGAATGAAGGACAGCCGCGTGATCGTCGCGATCAACAAGGACGAGGAGGCGCCGATCTTCTCGGTCGCCGATTACGGCATCGTCGGCGACCTGTTCCAGGTCGTGCCGCAGCTGGTCGAGGAGCTGAACAAATGAGCGCCTACGCCGCGCCGCTGAAAGACATGCGCTTCGTGCTCAACGAGCTGGCGGGGTTGGCACAGGTTGCCGAGCTCCCAGGGTGCGCGGAAGCCGCTCCGGACACGGTATACGCAATTCTCGAGGAAGCCGCGAAGTTCGCCTCCCAAGCTCTTGATCCATTGAATTATTCAGGTGATCAAGAAGGCTCGAAATGGCGCGACGGAGAAGTCGTGACCCCCAAGGGCTTTAAAGACGCCTATCGCCAGTTCGTCGCGGGCGGCTGGAACTCGCTGCCGCTCGAGGCGGAGTGGGGCGGGCAGGGCCTGCCCAAGCTGGTCGCCACCCCGGTCGACGAGATGTGGGTCGCGGCCAACATGTCGTTCTCGCTCTGCCCGCTGCTGACCCAGGGCGCGATCGAGGCGCTGCTGACCGCCGGCTCGGAGGCGCTGAAGAAAGCTTACCTGCCGAAGATGGTCGAAGGCGCCTGGACCGGCACCATGAACCTGACCGAACCGCAGGCAGGCTCCGACCTCGCGCTGGTGCGCACCAAGGCAGTACGAGAGGGCGGCCACTACCTGATCTCGGGCCAGAAGATCTTCATCACCTACGGCGAGCACGACTTGACCGAGAACATCGTGCACCTGGTGCTCGCGCGCACCCCGGACGCGCCCGAGGGCGTGAAGGGGATCTCGCTCTTCGTGGTGCCGAAGTTCCTGCTCAAGCCCGACGGTTCGCTCGGCGAGCGCAACCGCGCCACCTGCGCCTCGATCGAGCACAAGCTTGGCATCCACGCCAGCCCGACCGCGGTGATGGTGTACGACAACGCGTTCGGCTACCTGGTGGGCGAGGAGAACAAGGGTCTCGCTTACATGTTCATCATGATGAACGAAGCCCGCTTCGGCGTCGGCCTGGAGGGCGTGGCGATCTCCGAGCGCGCCTTCCAGCGCGCCGTCGCCTACGCGAAGGAGCGCCTGCAGGGCAAAGACCTGGCCGAGGGCGGCGCCACGGTGCCGATCATCCGCCACCCCGACGTGCGCAGGATGCTGATGTTGATGAAGGCACAGACCGAGGCCATGCGCGCGCTGGCATACGTGGTCGCCGCCGCGATGGATTTTTCAAAAAAGAGTAAAGATCCGGAAGACCGGAAACGCCATCAGGCATTCGTCGACCTGATGATCCCGGTGGTCAAGGGCTGGAGCACCGAGACCGGGATCGAGGTGGCGTCGCTCGGCATCCAGGTGCATGGCGGCATGGGCTTCATCGAGGAAACGGGCGCCGCGCAGCACCTGCGCGACGCGCGCATCGCCACCATCTACGAGGGTACGACCGGAATCCAGGCCAACGACCTGATCGGGCGCAAGATCGCGCGCGACGGCGGCGCGACCGTCAAGGGTTGGCTGAAGAACCTCGCGCAGCTCGACGCCGAGCTGGCGAAGTCGTCCAACGCAGACGTCGCACGCGTGCGCGCCACCCTCGCGGCCGGTGCCAAGGCGGTGGCCGAGGCGGTCGATTGGCTGCTCGCCAACTTCGGCAAGGACGTGCGCGCGGCTTCCGCCGGTGCGGTGCCCTTCCTCAAGCTGATGGGAGTGGTCGCCGGCGGCTGGCAGATGGCGCGCGCTGCGCTCGTGGCGGAGAAGAAGCTTGCCGCGGGCGAAGGCGACCAGGCGTTCTACCAAGCCAAGATCGTCACCGCGCGCTTCTACGCCGACCACGTGCTAGTGCAGGCATCGGCGCTGCGCGATACCGTGGTCAACGGCGGTGCGAGCGCGATGGCGCTCGACGAAGACCAGTTCCGCGCCGCGTAGTCGGCCCGGTTTCAGGACAATCCGATAAATCCACGTATGTGCGCGCACGTCGCGCACGGTTGTCATGGTGAAATGACAGCCTGAAACGTTTGCCTTGCCCCTCCGGTGTCAGTATCTTTGACGCAACCTGATCATCGTGCCGTAAGTATCGGGTGCGGTTGAAAAACAAGTTGAGAACATCGGGGGGCTGGGATGCAGGGCATATGCGCTCGGGTGCTCCGGATGACAGGCGCCGGCATCGCCGTTGCCGTCGCGGTCATCGCGCTCCCGCTGGCTTGCGCCGCCGCGCCTGACGGCACGCCGAATGCGGGCGGATTGCTCGGGCTGTCGTTGGAAGCGCTGGGCGACATCGAGGTCACCTCGGTTTCGCGCCACGCGCAACCGCTGCTCGATGCGCCCGCGGCGATCTACGTCATCAGCAACGAGGACATCCGGCGCTCAGGCGCGACCAGCCTGGCGGACGCATTGCGCCTGGCGCCGAATCTTCAGGTGGCGCAAGTCACGTCGTCGACCTACGCGATCAGCGCGCGCGGATTCAACAACGCGATCGGCAATAAGCTGCTGGTGCTGATCGACGGGCGCACGGTGTATTCGCCGCTTTTTTCGGGGACCTTCTGGGACGTGCAGGACGTGATGCTGGAGGACCTCGATCGGATCGAGGTGATCAGCGGACCGGGCGCGACGCTGTGGGGCGCAAATGCAGTCAACGGCGTGATCAACGTCATCACCAAGCGCGCGAGCGACACCCAGGGCCTGCTGGCCTCGATCGGCGGGGGCGACACCGACAACGTCTATTCGCTGCGCTACGGCGGCCGGCTCGGCGACGTGGGCGCGTTCCGCGCCTACGCGAAGTTCTCCGACCATCAGCAGACCGTGCTTGCCAACGGCAACGATGCCATGGACGGCTGGAACCGCAACCAGGGCGGGTTCCGCGCGGACTGGTCCGCGCCGGGCGGGGACTGGACCTTGCAGGGGGAAACCTATTCGAACGACTACGACCCGAACATCATCGGCCGGCCGAACGCCTCGGGCGCCAATCTGCTGGCGCGCTGGAGCCGGAAGGACTCGGACGGGTCGAGCTCGCAGGTGCAGGCGTACTACGACTACGCCCAGCGCGACGACTACGTCACCTTCCGCGACAGGATGAGCTTGCTCGACATTGCGTTCCAGAACGGGACTCCGCTCACGCCGCACCAGCGCCTGGAGTGGGGCGGCGGGTATCGCGAGGCGCGCGACCGCACCGAGCCGAGCCTGCTGATCGCGTTCATCCCCGCCGACCGCGATCTGCACTGGGAGAATCTGTACGCGCAGGACGAGATCGCGCTTGCGAAGGCGCTCACTCTGACCGCCGGCGCGAAGCTCGAAACCAACGTCTACACGGGCACCGAATTCCTGCCCACGCTGCGCCTTGCCTGGAAACTCGATCCGCGGCGGCTGCTGTGGGGCGCGCTGTCGCGGGCGGTGCGCGCGCCGGCGCGCATCGATCGGGAATTTTTCTTCCCGGGGGCACCGCCGTACTACATCCTCGGCGGACCGGATTTTCAATCCGAAGTGTTCGATGTCGCGGAAGTGGGCTACCGGGCGCAGCCGAGCACCCGGCTGTCCTATTCGGTATCGGTCTACCGCAACCTGGACCTCAAGCTGCGCAGCGGCGAGCCGCCGCCGGCGGTGGTGCAGAACATGATCGAAGGCAGCACCACCGGCCTCGAGGCCTGGGGCAGCTTCCAGGTGACTCCGACCTGGACGCTGAGCGCCGGCGCGACCACGCTGCACCAGGACTTGCACATGCTGCCCGGCAGCACCGACCCGGTCGGTCCGAGCGCGCTGGGCAACGACCCGGACTTCCAGTGGATGCTGCGCTCGTCGCTGAATCTGCCGCGGCGCCAGGAGTTCGACGTGTCGGTGCGGCGCGTCGCCGCGCTGCCGGATCCGGTGGTCCCGGCTTATACGGCGGTCGACGCGCGCTGGGGATGGCACGTGAGCAAAGCGGTCGAAGTGTCGCTCACGTTGAGCAATGCGCTCGATCCGGAGCACATCGAATTCGGCGCCGGCCCCACGGCGAGCGAGATCGCGCGCAGCGCGTTCTTCAACGTGCGCTGGGAGCAGTGAGCGTGCCCATGCGCGTGCTCGGCGGCCTCGTGCTGCTGCTGTGCTGCGCGGTGTTTCCGGTCTCCTACGCCGGCTCGAGCGACGACGCGCAGGGGCTCGCGCAGCGGATCAAGGCCGCCTACCTGTACAAATTCGCGAGTTACGTGCAATGGCCGCGGACGTCTTTTCCGGAGTCCTCGACGCCGCTGACGATCGGAGTCGTCGGCGACGACGGCCTCGCCGCAGACCTGGAACAGGCCGTTGTCGGGCACAGCGTAGACGGGCACCCGGTCGCCGCCCGGCGCGTCGCACCGGGCGATACGCTCGCGGGCATCCACATCCTGCTGATCGGCCCGATGCACGTCGAGGCGCTCAAGGCGCTGGCGCTGGCCGCGCGGCAGCACTCGATCCTGACCGTGGGCGAATCGGCCGACGCTCTCGATGGCGGCGCCGTGATCAATTTCGTCCTCGTCGACCGGCACGTCCGGTTCGAGGTCTCGCTCCGCTCCGCCCAGGAGAGCGGCCTGAAACTCAGCGCGCGCCTGCTGCAGGTCGCGGCGCGCGTGCACACGGACGACGACTGAATGCTGGACCTAGTCCGACGCTCGATCCGCCGCAAGCTCGCGCTGCTGGTGCTCGCGACGACCTTCGTCGCGCTGCTGGTCGCCGGCGGCGCGCTGCTGCTGTACTCGGTGCAGTCTTATCGGCAGGCGACGATCAACGATCTCGTCGCCCAGGCCGACACGCTCGGCCACGCGAGCGCACCGGCGCTCTCCTTCGACGATCCGAAGTCGGCGCACGGGTACCTGGCGCTGCTGAAGGACAAGCACGACATCGCCGAGGCCGCCATCTACACCGCCAGCGGCAAGCTGTTCGCGAGCTACGCGCGCAGCCCGGGCGCGAAATTCCCGCCCCTGCCGGACTTGGACGGCGTGCGCGTGGAAGGCGGGAACATCGTGCTGTTCCGCAGAATCACCGAGAACAACGAGATTCTCGGCGCGGTCTACCTGCGCGGCGACTACGAGCTGTTTTCCCAGATCCGGCACTTTCTCGAGATTCTCGCGCTGGTGATGACCCTCGCCATGCTCGCCGCGTTCGCCATGTCGGCCTGGCTGCAGCGGACGTTGACCGGACCGATCCTGGCCATCTCGGCGCTTGCGCGCGAGGTGATGGATCGCCGCGACTTCGGATTGAGGGCGCGCAAGACGACCGACGACGAGATCGGCGATCTGGCGGACGCCTTCAACGGCATGCTTGCCGAGGTGGGCGAACGCGCTGCCTCGCTCGAGCGCCTGAACCAGTCGCTGCAGCACGAGATGTCGCAAAGACAGCAGGCGGAGGAAGAGTTGCGCAAAGCCAACCTCGAGCTCGAACAGAGGGTCGCGGCGCGCACGTCGCAGCTGGAGGCCGCGAACAAAGAGCTGGAGGGTTTCAGCTACTCCGTGTCGCACGATCTGCGCGCTCCGCTGCGCGCGATCGCCGGCTTCACCGGGGCGATCTTCGAGGACCACGACGACGAATTGAGCGAGGAGGTGAAGCGCAAGCTCAGCATCGTGCGGGACGACGCGGCGCGGATGGGAGGGCTGATCGACGATCTGCTCGCGTTCTCCCGCATGGGCCGCGCGGCGATGCAACTCGCCGAGCTCGACATGACCGCGCTGGCGAGCACGACGCTGGAGCGCCTGCGCAGCGAACAGGGCGGCGCGAACGGTGCGGACGTGCGCCTGGCGGCGCTGCCGGCGGTGCGCGGCGACCGCGCCCTGGTGGGCCAGGTCTGGACGAACCTGCTGAGCAACGCACTCAAATACAGTTCCAAGGCCGAGCGTCCCGTGATCGAGATCAACGCCGTCAGCGATGCGGCCGAAAACATCTATTTCGTGCGCGACAACGGCGTCGGGTTCGACCCGAAGTACCAGGCCAAGCTGTTCGGGGTCTTTCAGCGGCTGCATGACGAAAGCGAGTTCCCCGGCACGGGCGTGGGGCTCGCCCTGGTCGCGCGCATCGTCGCGCGCCACGGCGGCCGGGTCTGGGCGACGGGCCAGCCCGGCGCCGGCGCGACGTTCTATTTCACCTTGCCCAGGGAGCCGTCCGATGGAACCGTTTGAACAGGTCGAAATCCTGCTGATCGAGGACAATCCGCGCGATGCCGAGCTGACCATACGATCGCTGAAGAAGGGCGGAGTGGCAAACAACATTCTCTGGCTGAAGGACGGCGAGCAGGCGCTGAACTATTTGTTCCGGCGCGGCGAGTACGAGGCGCGCGAGGACAGCTACCCGCGCCTGGTGCTGCTCGACCTCAAGATGCCGCGGGTCGACGGCATGGAGGTCCTCAAGGCGGTCAAGGCGGACGCGCGCACACGCCGCATACCGGTCGTGGTGATGACCAGCTCGCAGGAGGAGAAGGATCTCGCCCAGAGCTACGATCTTGGGGTGAACAGCTATATCGTCAAGCCGGTCGACTTCAGCGCGGTCGCCGACGTGGCGCGGCAGGCGGGGTACTACTGGCTCGCGGTCAACAGGACGCCATAAATGGAATCCGACCCGGAACCGGATCGCGCCGAGCGACCCCCGATTCGCCTGCTGCTGGTCGAAGACGTGGCGAGCGACGCGGAGCTCGAGATTCGCGAGCTCAAGCGCGCCGGGCTGCGCGTGGAGCACCGTCGCGTCGACACGGAGCCTGCATTTCTGCAGGCGCTGCGGGAGTTCGAGCCGGAAGCGATCATCTCGGATTTCTCGATGCCGCATTTCGACGGCATGTACGCGTTGACGCTCGCGCGCAAGGTTGCGCCCGCCCTGCCGTTCATCTTCGTCTCGGGAACGATCGGCGAGGAATACGCGATCCGCGCGCTGAAGAACGGCGCTACGGACTACGTGCTCAAGAACAATCTGGTGCGCCTGCCGCCCGCGATCGAACGTGCGCTGCAGGACGCGAAAGAGCGCGTCGCCCGGCTTGAGGCCGAGACGATGTTCCGCGACGTGATGGAATACGCGCCCGACCCGATGATCG
>JBOIFB010000111.1:0-8946 GCA_050741415.1 Burkholderiales bacterium
CGCCCGCGCGACGCGCCGCAGCGGCGCGAGGCTCCTGCCGACCACGGCCCATATCAGCGCCGCGAGCGCCGGTATCAGGGCGAGAAACGGCGCCAGCGACCTCGTCGCAACGTCGAACACCAGCTCGTCGCGCGCCTCGAGATCCTGCGCCACCTGAATGAAGCGGCCGTGGCGTGTCTGGCCGAACACGCGCCACTCGGTTTCGCCCGCGCGCACGGTACGAAAGCCGTCCTGAGCGAGGCGGGGCAGGGCGATCGCGGGATGCGAGGCGTACACGCGCGCGCCGGCGCTGTCCCATACCTGCACCACGATGTCCTGTTCCGGGTCGCGTTCGCCTGGCTCGGGCTGCGCGGCCGAGAACTCGGGCGGCAGCGAGGCGGCGATCTCGCGCAGCTGGTAGTCGAACAGCTCGCTCGTTTCCTCGCGCACTTTGAGATACATGGCGAGCCCGGCGGCCAGGGTGCAGGCCAGCACGCCGCCCAGCAGCCACAGCAGCAGCTGCCGGCGGATCGTCCTCACGGCGCCTCGTGCACCTTGTAGCCCACGCCGCGCACGTTCTTGATGAATTCGGCACCGAGCTTCTTGCGCAGCGAATGGATGTGCACTTCGACCGTGTTGCTTTCGATCTCCTCGTTCCAGCCGTAGAGCTTTTCTTCGAGCGCGGCGCGCGAGACCACCTCGCCTGGCCGGTCCATCAGCGCCTGCAAGAGCGCGAATTCTCGCGCCGACAGGCGGAGCGGGTGCCCCGCGCGCGTCGCTTCGTGCGTCGCCGGGTTGAGCGTCACGCCGCCGAACGAGAGCTCCGGGCTGGTGCGCCCGGCGCCGCGGCGCAGCAGCGCGCGCACGCGTGCGTAGAGCTCGTCGAGATCGAACGGCTTGACCAAGTAATCGTCCGCGCCCGCGTCCAGCCCGGCGACCCGGTCCGGCGTCGCGTCGCGCGCGGTGATGATCAGCACCGGCGCCGCGCCGCCGCGCCTGCGGTAAGCGGCGAGCACCTCGAGGCCCTGCTTGCGCGGCAGCCCGAGGTCGAGCAGCACAGCGTCGTAGTCGTGGCTGGCGAGGGAAAGCTCGGCGCCGGTGCCGTCGCGCACCCAGTCGACCGCATAGCGCTCGCCGCGCAGCCCTTCCTCCAGGCTCTCGCCGATCATCGCGTCGTCCTCGACCAGCAGAACCCTCACCCGTTCGTCCTCTTCACTTCAAATTATGCGCCTCGTCGTCGATCGCCACCGCGTCGCGCCGGGTGACGCTGAGGAAGGCCACCAGGGCGAGGATGACGGCGAGGAACGCCTGGCTGGTCACGGCCGTGCCGAGCCCCAGGCCGCCATTGGCGAGCGGCTGCGAGAGCAGGTCGCCGAACGATGCACCTAAGGGCCGCGTCAGGATGTAGGCGATCCAGAAAGTCAGCACCGAGTTGGCGCCGAAGGCGTAGTGCGCCAGCGCCGCCGCGCCGATCATGGCGCCGAAGATCAATCCCGCGGTCGCGTAGCCGAGGGCGAAGCTTTCGGCCATCAGGTCGCCCGCGGCGGTGCCGAGCGCGAAGGTGAACAGCACCGCCGTCCAGTAGAACAGCTCGCGCCGGGTGCTGACGATGGTGCGGATCGAGAGCGTCTTCTCGCTCGCGTACCAGGCGACGAAGGTGCCGATCAGCGCCAGGCTGAACACGACCGTGGTGGTCTGCAGCGAAACGCCCAGCTTGTCCACCAGCGTGTCGGTGACGAGCGTTCCGACCACGCTGATCAGCACCACCGCGATCCAGTAGATCGACGGCACGTATTTCCGGAGCCGGATCTGTGCTGCCAGGGCAATCGCGAGCAGGGCGCTCATGATGAGATCGGTGCTGAGCGTTCCCAGGTTCATCGTGACGGACAGAAAATCCGCCGCGGTCTCGCCCACGGTGGTGGCCATGATCTTGATGACCCAGAAGTACAGCGTGACTTCGGGCACCTTGTTCAGCATTCGTACCATGGTTCCCGACATCGGTTTCATTGCGCGCGTCTCCCTTGAAAAGGCCCTTGGCAGCAGTCGATGCGAAGCTTACGTGGCCGAACGTTAAGAAATCCTTAAGAGCTGCATTGCTACCAGCGCTTTTTCAGGCCCGCTTCGAAGCCGCGCGGCAGCACCTCGAGGAAGAAAGGCGACTTCCTCTCGTGGGCGTAGTACCCGGCGGCAGTACCGAGCGCGAAACCCGCGAGCACGTCGGTCTGCCAGTGCGCCTGCGACTTCATGCGCGCGACCGCGTCGTACAAAGGCAGCAGCTCGAGAGCGTAGACGCCCGGATGATCGCTACGGTATTCGAGCACGAACGGCGTCACCGCGGCGCTGATAAAGCTGACCTCACCGCTCGGAAAGCTGTAATGGCCTTTGCCCTGGAACCACTTGTTTGGATCGTCGGTCTGGCCGGGCCGGGCCCGCGTAAAGACCTCCTTCGCTACCGTCGCGGACACTGCGGCGAGCACCGACGCGTCGAGCGATTGCCAGTAAGTCCGTCCCAGCCGGCTCTCGCCCCCCTCCCACAGCGCCCCACCGACGATGGCGGCCAAAGTCAGATCCTGCAGCAACAGCTGGTCGTGGCGCGCCAAGATGCCGCTCTGATCCAGGCCGATGCGGCGATCGATGCCGAGCGGCCCGCCGCCCGCCTGCGCAAGCGCCATGCAGCAGAGGCTTAGCGCCAGAACCAAGGACTTGACCGGTGCGCGATTCATGATATTGGACTCCTTAGCGTGCGCCGCGCATCTCGATCAGAAGCATCGCTCCGCATTCATGGCACTCCGGCTCGCGCGCCAGCTCGCGGCCGATATCTCGCGCGCGCCGCTACCAGCTGCTTGACTCCGCGCAAATTTGCTTCCGAAACACGTCGACCCGCGCGGGCGGAAAGTTTCTCCACACTATCGTGGACGCCAGCTTGGCGAAGTGTTCAGGCACCTCCTCGACGGGGGCATGCAAGGCATACGTGAACTGAATGAACGTGCCGCCTGGGGTCAGCGCGTCGTCGACGCTCGCCATGATCATCGCAACGGTGGGTCGCGGCAACGAGCGCAAAGGCAGTCCTGACACCACGGCCCGCACCTGTGACCGTCGCGATCCGAGCAAGCGGGCGAGATGCGCCGCGTCTCCCTCGGCGACGGTGATGTGCGGAAAGCTCTGCCGCAGTTGCTTGGCCAGCACGGCGGAGCGCTCCACCGCGACGAGTTGCCGCGGCGGCACACCGTGCCGCAGCAGCGCCCGGGTGATCGCGCCCGTGCCTGCGCCGAGCTCCACCACCCTGCCCGGACCGTCCAAAGGCAGCTGGCTCGCCATGTGTTGCGCGAGCGTCTCCGAGCTGGGGCAAACCGCACCCATGTCGAGTGGGTTTTTCAGCAATTCAAGGGCGAACAGCAGCATCGACGTCGCGCCGGTGCCGATCCTCGCGGGCAAGGGCTCAATCGCGGTCTTCATTGTTATTTCTCCCGTGACTTGAGTACGTATTCTTGCAGTGACCTGGCGCGTAATCAATCCGCGTTGGGGCCCTCGGCGCTGTTTTCCAGCAATTTGCCGGACTTCGCGTCGACGCCGACCTCCTGCCGGGTCTTGCCGGACACGATATCGAACGAGTAGCGCAGGCCGCTGCCGCCGTTCTCGCGCTCGAGCTCCTGGTCGGCGATCTTGCCGGGAAAAGCCTTGAGCGCGATGGCGCGCGCCTGCGCCAGGTTGATGCGGGCCTCCTTGACGTACTTCTCGCCGCTGAAGGCCTGCGCGCCGGCGGTGGCGCCGAGCAGGGCGGCGCCGAGGGCTGCGGCGGTGACGAACTTCACTTTGCTGACTTTCATGGCTGTGATCCTCTGGTTAATGAAGTCAGATCACATCGTGCGCCGCCGACAGTTAAGCCCGACTTAACCCCTGAGGTTGTTGCGCGCCTGGTAGGCCTTGTCGAGCCTTTCGCGCGTGGCCTTGACCGCCTGCTCCAGGCGGTGGATGCGCGCGAAGTATTTCGCGTCGAGGCGCGAGCCGCCGCCGACGTTGCCGCGCCGTTCGCCCGGGAGCGGCGTGCGCCCATTTCTCAGCGCCCGTTCGGCGCGCCGCAGGGCGTTCTGGGCTCGAGTGATCCCGTCGTCCACTGCGGTCCACTCGCGCTCCAGAATCGCGTAGCCTTTCTTGATCGAGGCCTGGTCCATCAGCAGCAGCCGCTGCGCTGCGCGGCGCTGCTCGGGCGACAGGGTCTGGACGTCGATGCGCTCGACCTTGGTCGCGTTCGGCTCGGGTTGCGCGGCGTAGGTCACGCTGCCGTCGGGCAGCCAGGACTTGTAGATGTCCTGGCTCGCGGCGTGTGCGCCCAGCGGCAGGGCGGCGAGCGCGGTGAATGCGAGCGCGAGCAGTGTTTTCATATCGACCTCCGTGTCATCAGGAAACGGGTTCGGCGCCGGCGCGCAGCAGCACGAACAGCGCCGGCATCACGATCAGCACCAGCGGCAGCTGCATCGCCAGGCCGGCGATGATCGCCACCGCGAGCGGCTGCTGCATTGCGGAACCCTGGCCGATTGCGAAGGCGAGCGGCAGCAGGGTGAGAATCGCGGCGAAGGTGGTCATCGCGATCGGGCGCATGCGGTTCCTGCCGGCCTCGATCAGCGCCTGCACGCGCGGCATGCTGCCTTCGAGCTCGCGGTACTCCGAGAAGTAGAAGATCGCCACCTCGGTCACGATGCCGACGATCATGGTCATTCCCATCATCGATGAGATGTTGAGCTCGATGCCGGTGGCCCACAAGCCGACGAACACTGCGCACACCGCGAGCAGCGGGGCGGCCATGACCGACAGAGCCAAACGGAAGCTCTCGTACAGGAAAAGCAGCAACAGAAACACCAGCGCGACCGCGGCCGCGAACACCTGGACCAGGCCGCGGAACGCGATCTGCTGCTGCTTGTACAGACCGCCGAGTTCGTAGTACACGCCTTTGGGCAGCATATCCGGCTTGTTCATGACGCTCCGCACATCGCGGATCACCGAGCCGAGGTCGCGCCCGCTGATACGGCCGGTGACCGCCACCATGCGCTTCAGGTTGTCGCGCCTGACCTGGGGCTGGCCGCTGACCGTGACCAGCTGCGCCACGCGCTTGAGCGGGAACAGGTGCCCGTCGAGCGCGCGCAGCAGTAGCCGGCCGACGTCCGGCACCGTGCCGCGCAGGTCCCGCGGCAGCCACACGCGCACCCCGATCAGCTTGGGATTGCGCTCGATCCTGGTCGTCACCACGCCGGCCATGTAGCCCTCGAGTTGGGCCGTAACCGTTTCCGGGCTCATGCCCTCGAGCGCGGCCTTGGCGCGGTCGACGTGGATCTCGAGCGCGTCGCCCGCAGGGTGGATGCCATCGCGCGTGTCGACCACGCCCGGGATCTTCGCGATCGCGGCCCCGACCTTGTGCGCCAGACCCGCAAGCTGGGTCGGACTGTCGGAGAAGATCTTGATCTCGATCGGCTGCGGCACCTCGGTCAGGTCGCCGATAACATCCTCCATCAGCTGCGCCAGCTCAATATTGAGACCGGGCACCTCGCGCTCCACCTGCGCGCGGATGTGGTTCATCACGTCTTCGATCGGAGGCCGCGGCCCGTCTTTCAGGCGGATGAAGAAGTCGCCCTCGTTGGCCTCGGTCACCCCGCCGCCGAGCTGGGTGCCCGTGCGGCGCGAGTAGGTATCGACGTAGGGATTGCTCTTGACGATTGCCTCGACCTGGCGCAGCAGGCGATCGGTTTCGCTCAGCGATGTCCCCGGCGGCGAGCGGTAATCGAGAATGAAGCCGCCTTCGTCCATCGAGGGCATGAAGCCCGAACCGGTGTGCTGGTAGGCGAGCCATCCGGCGAGCACCAACGGCGCGATGCCGACCAGTATCCAGGTTGGCCGCGCCAGCACGTAGCGCATGACGCTGCCATAGGCCGCGTGCATCCATTCGGTCAGCCGACCCCCTTCCTTCTGGTTGGCGTCCTTCTCGTTCAGGAAGTGGTCGGCCAGGATCGGCACCGCGAGCCAGGTGATGAAGAATGAGATCACCAGGCCCGCCGCCATGGTGAGCGAGAGCGCCTTGAAGAACGCGCCGGTGACCCCGGTCAGGAACGCGAGCGGGATGAAGATGACGATGGTCGAGGCCGACGAGCCGGCCAGGGGACGCACGAACTCGAGCGCGGCCGCCATCACCCGCCCGTGGTGGTCGGCCGGCGCGCCGCGCAGCCGGCGCACGATATGCTCGATCATCACGATCGCGTCGTCGATGATCAGCCCCACCGCGGCGGCCATGCCGCCGAGGGTCATGATGTTGAAGCTCATGCCGAGCGCGTACAGCAGCACCACCGTCGCGGCGAGTACCGCCGGCAGCACGATGAGCGCGATCAGGGTGGTCTTGAGGTTGCGCAGGAACGCGAGCAGCACCAGCGCGGCGAGCACGGCGCCGATCAGGATCGCGTCGCGCACGCTCGCCGCGGCGGCGACCACGAGCTGGCTCTGGTCGTACCACTTGGCGACCCTCACCCCCGGCGGCATCTGCGGTGCGTAGCCCTTGAGGCGCGCCGCGACGTCGGCCGCGATCTGCACGCTGTTGCTGCCCGGCTGCTGGTAGACGTCGAGCAGAACCGCCTGCTTGCCGTCGGCGTTGACTCGGATCCACTGCGGCACCGTGCTGTCCGTGACGGTGGCGACGTCGCTCAGCCGCACCAGCCCGTTGGCGCCGCTCCTGAGCACCGTCTGGCCGATCTGCTCCAGGCTCTGCAGCCGGGTGTCGGACACCGCGAGGTAGAGCTTGTAGTGGTCCTCGAGCTTGCCGACCGCGGTCACCACGTTCGCTGCGCTGAGCGCGGCCGAAACGTCGGACAACGCAAGCCTGTAGGCCTCGAGCCGCGCCGGATCGACGGTCACGTGGTACTCCTGGCGCTCGCCGCCGACCACCTGGATGCGCGCCACGCCGTCGATGCTCGACAGCAGAGGGCGCAGCCGGTAGCGCGCCAGATCATACAGCGCGCTGAGCGACTGACTGTCGGAGGTCAGGCTGTAGGCCAGGATCGGAAACACCGTCGGGTCCATGCGCTTGGTGCGCGACTGCGTCCCGGCCGGCAGGCCGGGCAGGATCTGGCTGATCGCGCCGTTGATCTGAGAGGTGGCGCTCGCCATGTCGGTGCCCCAGTCGAAGTTGATCGACACGTCGGCCGAGCCGCGGCTGGTGGTCGAGCGCACGTCGCGCACCCCGGGCACGCGCCGCACCGCCTCCTCGACGGGAACCGTGACCTGCAGCGCCATCAAATCGGCCGGCCGGTCCCCGGCGTCGAGCGATACCAGCACGCGCGGAAAATCCACCTTGGGAAACAGCGTGACCGGGAGCTTGAAGGCGGCGTAGGTGCCCGCGAGGGCGAGCATGGCGAGAAAGAACAGGATCGAGCGCCGGTGGGCCTGTACCCACAGGGTGAAGCTCATTGCGCGGCCTCGCGCACCGGCATGCCGTCGCTCAACTCGTAGTTGCCCTGAACCACCACCTTGAGCACCGGGTCGAGCCCGGCGCCGCTGATGCCGAGCAGCCTGTCGCCGTCGTTCTCGACCTGCACCGGCACGCGATGCGCTACGCCGTCCTTGACCTGAAACAGGTAATCGCCGCCACCGTCGCGCAGCACGGCCGAGCGCGGCACGGCCCAGCCGGTCCGGCTCGCGAGCGTAATCTCGCCCTTCACCCGCATTCCCGGCAGCAGGTCGCCGGCGGCGATCTTCACTACCACGTCCACCAGCTGGGTCTGAGGATTCACCATGCCGTGCACCGCGGCGACGTGGGCCTGGACTGGGCGCCGCGCGTCGAATACCGGCGTGAGGTGCACCGGCATGCCGGCGCGCACCGCGAAGCTGTCGGAGGGCTCAATGCCGAGCAGCACGCGCAGCCCCGACAGGCGCGCGAGCTTGAGCACCGCGCTCCCCGCCGCGATGCGATCCCCGGTTGCGGCGTTGACGCTCACCACAACGCCATCGAATGGCGCCCGGACCGGCTCGGTCTTGGTTCCGGCGCCGAGGCTGCGTTGCGCCTCGAGCGCCGCCTCGGCGTCGGCGAGCGTTTTGCGCGCGGCGGCGAGCTGCAAACCGGTGGCGAGCTTCTGTGCCGCGAGCTGCTTGGTGCGTGCGAGCTCCGAGCGCGCGAAGGCGAGCGCGTTCTGGGCCTGGCGGTAGCCGAGCGCGGCGCTGGTCGCGGTGCGGAACTCGAGCAGCCTGGCGCCTTTGTTCACCACCTGTCCCGGGGTCACGTCGAGCACGGCAATCCGTCCCGGACGCGGCAGATTGACGTTGATCATGCTGCCGGCGTCCGGCGCCAGCGTGCCGTAGCCGACCAGGGTTTCCGCGATCGTGTGCTGACGCAGCGGCTGGGTGCGCACCAGCACGCTGGGCGCGTCGGCCGCGGCAGCGAGCAATGGGACGAGCGCGGCTAAGGCGATGAGAATTCGTTTCACTTGGCGTTGCTCCCGGCAAGAGTGAGGATGGCGATGCGCTGCTCCAGCATGCGCTGCTCGAGCAGGATCGCCTCGACGCGCTTGGCGAGCAGGCTCGATTGCACACCGGCGTAGGCCAGCTCGCTCATGTTGCCGTCGTCGAGCGCCGCCGCGGCGGAAGCCGCGGCCTGCTCGAGGGTGGCGAGTGCAGAGCGCACGCCCACGAGTTGCTGCTCGAGCAGCACCTGGTCGCCGAGCAGGGCGTAGACCTCGGCTGCGGCATCGTTCAGGCGCTGCCGGTACTCGTCGTGCAGCCGCCGCCGCGTCGCGCGCTCGATCGCGACGTTGCCGCGATTGCCGTCGAAGATCGGCAACGACAGAGTAATGCCGATGCCTTGCGTGTAGAGGTTGCTGGTGTCGCGCGCGCGCGTCAGGCCGACATTCAACGCGGGGAACTGCGCCAGCACGGCGGCGCGGAAGCGCTCTTCCTGGCTGCGGTAGCCGGCCGCGAGCGCGAGCAGATCGGGGC
>JBOIFB010000112.1:0-8854 GCA_050741415.1 Burkholderiales bacterium
GGGCATCGACATCCCGCGCCTGGCGCGGGCCGGAGTCGAGATTTTCTTCACCCAGGCGTTCCGAGACGGTTTCTTCCACGCCGACATGCACCCGGGCAATATCTTCGTCGCCGACGATGGCCGCTATGTGGCGCTCGACTTCGGGATCATGGGCGCGCTGACGGAGACCGACAAGAACTACCTGGCGCAGAATTTCATCGCGTTCTTCAACCGTGACTACCGGCGCGTGGCGCAGGCGCACCTGGATGCCGGCTGGGTGCCGGAGGGGACGCGCGTAGACGAATTCGAGGCGGCCATCCGTGCCGTGTGCGAGCCGATCTTCGCTCGGCCGCTGAAGGAGATCTACTTCGGCAAGCTGCTTTTGCGCCTGTTCCAGACCTCGCGCCGCTTCAACGTCGAGGTCCAGCCCCAGCTGGTCATGCTGCAGAAGACGCTGCTCAATATCGAGGGACTGGGGCGCGAGCTCGATCCCGATCTCGATCTGTGGAAAACCGCCAAGCCCTACCTCGAGCGCTGGATGAGCGAACAGATCGGCTGGCGCGGCCTGCTCAAGGCGCTCAGGCGCGAGGCGCCGTACTGGGCCACGACACTGCCGCAGCTGCCGCGGCTGCTGCATCGCGCCGTCGCCGAAGACCGGCTCGGCGCGATCGAGCGGGCGCTGGCGCGGCTTGGCGCGCAGAACGCGCGCCGCAACGGGCTGCTCGCTGCGCTGGTAGCGCTGCTGGCAGCGTTGCTTGCGCTGCGGCTGGCGGGTCTGTTGTAGACTCCGTCGCCGTAGGGCATGGTCCACGTCTCGGTCATCTGGTTCGTTGTCCTGTACATCGCCTGGATCGTGGGCGAGCAGGCGGGCGGAGTGCATCGGGTGCTCGCGCATGCTCAGGCTGCGGGCCGCATGCAGTTTCTGCCCGAGCCCAAGCTGATCGACTCGGACCTGGTGAAGTCGCACCTGCAGAGCGATCCCCAGCGCATCCTGCCGCAGCTCGTGCTCGCGCATACGCCGCCGCTGGCGCAGATCATGTTCTTCGGCGCGCTGCTCTCGGCCATCATGTCGACCGCGAGCGGCACACTGCTCGCGCCGTCGGTGACTTTCACCGAGAACGTGCTCAAGCGCTTCCTGCGCAAGGACCTCAGCGACCGCCAGATGCTGTGCACGATGCGTGCGGTTGTGCCACTGGTGGCGGGCTTGTACTGGAAACGCGCCAACTCGCAGGGGGCGCTGCTTTCGATCGTGTTCGGCATGGCGACCTGGATCGCCATGGAGGCCCTGGCACCCGGCGCGCTGAGCCGCCATCCGCGCGGCTAGAATGGGACGATGCGCGCGTCGCCCCTGGCCCGCTCCCTGTTCGCCGTCTACGCGCTGTTGGTCGTCTATGCCTCGCTGTATCCGCTGGCAGGCTGGCGCGATCAGGGCCTGTCGGCCTTCGCCTACCTGACGGCCTCGCCTCCGCGCTACGTCACTTCGTTTGACGTGGTCGCGAACCTGATCGGCTATCTGCCTTACGGGTTCTTCTGCGTGCTGGCACTCTATCCCAGGCTGCGCGGGCCCAACGCGCTGGGCGTGGCTACGCTGAGCGGCGCGATCTTGTCGCTGCTGATGGAGGCCACGCAGAGCTTCCTGCCGACGCGGGTTCCCTCCAACCTCGACGTCGCGTGCAATCTTACCGGCGCCCTCGCCGGCGCGGCGCTCGGCGTCCGGCTTGCATCATGGCTGCTGGACGGCGGGCCGCTCAAGCGCCTGCGCGCCCTCGCGATCCTCCCCGGCCACGCCGCCGACCTGGGGTTGGTGTTGCTCGCGCTGTGGCTGTTCACTCAGCTCAACCCGGCGATGCTGCTGTTCGGCGCGGGAGACTTGAGAGATATCCTCAGCGCGCCGGGAGGCGCGCCGCATCCGCCGGCGCTGTTCATCTCGGTCGAGGCGCTCACGACCAGCGCTAACCTGATTGCGGTTGCTCTGCTGGTGTCGGTGATTGCCGTTCCGGGCCGGTCGCAGCGTCTGATGGTCGTTGCGCTTCTCGCCTGCGCCCTGGCGGTCAGAGCGCTCGCGTTCGCCATCCTGGTGCGCGCCGAGCACGTGTTCGACTGGCTCACGCCCGGTGCGCTGCAGGGCCTCGCCGCCGGCCTGGTCGGGGCCCTCGCAGCTCTGGCGCTGCCGAGGGTCGGGCGCCTAGTGCTGGCTGCGGTGCTGCTGATGGCGGCCACCGTGCTGGTCAACCTCGCACCGGCCAACCCCTATCTCGCGGCCACGCTGGGCGAGTGGCAGCCGGGTCGTTTCCTGAATTTCAACGGACTCACCAAGCTGGTGACTTTGGCCTGGCCGTTCGCCGCACTTGCGTACCTGATCTGGCTCGCCGCGCGCCGCGCCAGGGCGGCCGACTAGGCGCTTGCCTGTAGAATTCCTGCCTCATGTCCTACTACCAACGGCACGTTTTCTTCTGCTGCAACCAGCGCGATCCGGCCGAGCGTGTCAGCTGCAACGCGAAGGGCGCGACGGCAATGCGCGAGTACGCCAAGCAGCGCGTCAAGGAGCTCGGCTTGGCGGGCGAAGGCAAGGTGCGCATCAATCAGGCCGGCTGCCTCGACCGCTGCGAGGAGGGCCCCTGCATCGTGGTCTACCCCGAGGCGGTCTGGTACACCTACGTCGACCGCAGCGACATCGATGAGATCATCGAGGAGCACGTTCGGCACGGGCGCATCGTCGAGCGGCTGAGGATCTGATGCGCGTGACGACCCGGCGCGAGCTGCTCGCCGGACCCGCCGGACGGATCGAGTGCGCGATCGACGTCCCTGCCGACCCTGCGCGCGGCCTTGCGCTGATCGCGCATCCGCACCCTCTATTCGGCGGCACGCTCGACAACAAGGTGGTTCAGACACTGGCGCGCGCCCTGCTCGAGCAGGGCTGCGTCGCGCTGAGACCCAATTTTCGGGGCGTCGGCGCAAGCGAAGGTGGTCACGACCAGGGTCGCGGCGAAGTGGACGACCTCGCCGCAACGCTCGCCTGGGGCCAGGACGCGTTCCGTCAGTTGCCGCTCGCGCTGGCAGGTTTCTCGTTCGGCGCTGCGATGCAGGCCCGGCTTGCGCAGAGGACCGCGCCGCAGCGCATGCTGCTGGTCGGCGTCGCGGTGGACAGCTTCGAGGTGCCGCCGGTGCCCGAGGGCACCCTGGTGGTGCACGGTGAGCGCGACCAGACGGTGCCGCTCGCATCCGTGCTGGACTGGGCGCGGCCGCAGGAATTACCGGTGTTCGTGGTGCCGGGCGCAGAGCACTTTTTCCACAGGAAGCTGCAGGTGCTGCGCGCCATCGTGCGCCACAACTGGCGCGCATGAGCGCCGCGGCGCTCGCGGTTCGCGGCCTGCGCAAGCGCTACGGCGGCGCGGAAGTTGTGGCCGGAATGGATCTCGAGGTCGCGCCGGGTGAATGCTTCGGTTTGCTCGGCCCCAACGGCGCGGGCAAGACCACGACGCTCAAGCTCTGTCTCGGCCTGATCGATGCCGACGAAGGCGAGATCGCGCTGTTTGGCGAGCCGGTGCCGCGGCGTGCGCGCGAGGCGCGCACGCACGTCGGCGTGGTGCCGCAATTCGACAACCTCGACCCCGATTTCACGGTCACGGAGAACCTGGTGGTGTTTGGCCGCTACTTTGGGCTGCGTGAGGCACAGATGCTGGCGAAGATTCCCGCGCTGCTCGAATTTGCCGGGCTCGCCGGCCGCGCCGAGGCCAAGATTCAGACTTTGTCGGGCGGCATGAAGCGGCGCTTGACGCTTGCGCGCGCGCTGGTGAATGACCCGGGACTACTGTTCATGGACGAGCCGACCACGGGCCTGGACCCGCAGGCGCGCCACCTCATCTGGGAGCGTCTGCGGCGGCTGACGCAGGAAGGCAAGACTCTGGTTCTCACGACTCATTTCATGGAGGAGGCCGAGCGTCTGTGCACGCGCCTGGTCATTCTCGACCGCGGACGCATCGTCGCCGAGGGCAGCCCGCGCGGGCTGATCGCCGCGCACGTGGAAGGACAGGTGGTCGAAGTGCACGGACCAGAGGTCGAGCGCTGGATGGAGCGCGCCAGGGTCCTGGTGCCGAGGGTCGAGCGCGCGGGCGATACGGTGTTCTGCTACGCGGGCGACGTCGAGCCGCTGCTCGCGAGCCTGCGCGGCCAGCGCGAGCTGGCTTATCTGCATCGGCCGGCGAATCTCGAGGACGTCTTTCTCAGGCTTACGGGGCGCGACCTGCGCGACTGACATGGCGCGCGCCCGACTTTACGCGCTGCCCGTGCTCAGCTTGCGCTTCGTCGCCGTGTGGCGCCGCAACTGGCTGGTGTGGAAGAAGCTCGCCGTGCCGTCGATCCTGGGCAACCTGGCGGACCCCCTGATCATGCTGTTCGGCCTCGGCTACGGCCTCGGCGCGGTGCTGGGCAAGATGAACGGCAGCTCGTACTTCGCATTTCTTGCCGCGGGCTTCGCGGCTTCGGCGACGATGTACGCGGCGACCTTCGAATCCCTGTTTTCGGCCTTCTCCCGCATGCACGTGCAGAAGACCTGGGACGCGATCCTGAACGCCCCAATGACGCTGGAGGACGTGATGGCCGGCGAGTGGGCCTGGGCGGCGAGCAAGGCGCTTGCCGCGGGCGCCTGCATGCTGCTGGTAGTCGCGCTGTTCGGCTACGCAAGCGTGCCGCTCGCGCTCGCGGCGCTGCCCGTGGTGTTGCTGATCGGGCTTACGTTCGCCGCGCTGGGCCTTGCGATCAACGCGCTCGCCACCGGCTACGACTTCTTCAGCTACTACCTGACCCTGGCGCTGACGCCGATGATGATGCTTTCCGGCGTTTTCTTCCCGGTCGAGCGTCTGCCTGTCGCGGTGCGCGCAGTTGCCGAGCTGCTGCCGCTCTATCACGGCGTTGCGATCGTGCGGCCGCTGCTCGCGGGCCATGCATCCGCGGCCCTGTTGCCTCACGCCGCGGTGCTCGGCGCCTATGCTATGTTGGCTTTCTACGCCGCGCTCGTGCTCACGCGCCGGCGCCTGATGAGGTAGCCCCACGATGCTCTGGATCAAGGCCTTGCACATCATCTTCATGGTTGCCTGGTTCGCCGGCTTGTTCTACCTGCCGCGGCTGTTCGTCTACCACGCGATGTCGCAGGACCGCGAGTCGATCGAGCGCTTCAAGGTCATGGAGCGCAAGCTCTACTGGGGCATCATGACCCCGGGCGGCATCTTGACTGTCGTGTTCGGCACCTGGCTGTGGCTCGGCTGGCATTTCAGCGGCGGCTGGCTGCACGTCAAGCTGCTGCTGGTGGCGCTGCTCATCGGTTATCACGTCTGGTGCGGCAAGCTGATGCTCGACTTCAGGCGTGAGCGCAACGCGAGGAGCCACGTCTGGTTTCGCTGGTTCAACGAGTTTCCGGTACTGATCCTCATCGGCGCGGTGGTCCTGGTTGTCGTCAAGCCGTTCTGAGGAGACCTTCTTCGCGCCCTGCCCACGCGGGCTGGAGGGGTTGCTCGCCGGCGAGCTCTCGAAGCTGGGGGCGCGCAAAGCCGCGGCGGTCCCCGGCGGCGTCACCTTTTCGGGCGACTGGCGTGCCTGCTACCGTGCCAATCTGTGGTCGCGCCTTGCTTCGCGCGTGCTGTGGAAAGTGGCCGAGTTCTCTTACGATTGCGAAGACGACGTCTATGCCGCGGCGCGCAGGGTGGACTGGCCTGCGCTGTTCGCCGTCGAGCGCACGCTGCGGGTCAACGTCACGGCGCAGAGGAGCCCGCTCAAGAGCCTGGAATTCATCACCCTGCGCATCAAGGACGCTGTATGCGACCGGTACCGCGACGCGCTCGGCCGGCGCCCGAGCATCGAGCGCGCGCGCCCGGACGTCCGAGTGCACGCCTTCCTCGAGCAGCAGCGGGGCGCGCTGTACCTCGATACCTCGGGCGAGCCGCTGTTCAAGCGCGGCTGGCGCGGGGAAACGGTCGAGGCACCGTTGCGCGAGAACCTCGCCGCGGGCCTGGTCATGCTCGCGGGCTGGACACCGGGCGAGCCGCTGCTCGACCCGATGTGCGGCGGCGGCACGCTGCTGATCGAAGCGGCGGCGATGGCGCGCGGCCGAGCGCCCGGCGCGAAGCGCGGCTTCGGTTTCGAGAAATTGCGCAGTTTCGATCCTGCACTGTGGAACGGTATCAGGGCCGAGACAGCTCAGGCTGCGCAGGACCTGAGGCTTTATGGCAGCGACACCGACCCCGTCGCGCTAACGGCCGCACGACGTAACCTGGCGGCGGCAGGCGTCGAGCGCTGGGTGACGCTCGAGCAGTGCGATGTGCTGCAGAGGGCGGCGCCGGCCTCCTCTGGAGTGATGATCGCCAATCCGCCCTACGGCGAGAGGATCGGCGAGTCCGAGCAGCTGGCGGCCTTCTACCCCCGACTGGGCGATTCGCTCAAGCAGCGCTTCGCGGGCTGGCGCTGCTTCTTCTTCACCGCCGACCGGCGGCTCGAGAAAATGATCCGGCTCGCGCCTTCGCGCCGCACGCCGCTCTACAACGGGCCGATCGAGTGCCGCCTGTACCAATTCGAGATCGTCGCCGGCGGGCGCAGACGCAACTCGCTCAGTCCGTCACCCGGCCGCGCAGCGCCTTGATGCGCCCGCGCTTGACCTTGCCTTCGAGCCGCTTCCTTTGCGAGCTGCGCGTGGGCCGGGTGGGCTTGCGCTTGCGCGGCGTATAGGCGGCGCGCCGCACGATCTCGTAAAGCCGTTCGAGCGCTTCGGCCTTGTTCAGCTCCAGGCTGCGGTGGCGCTGAGCCTTGATCACAACCACGCCTTCGGCGCTGATGCGTGCGTCGCGCAGGGCAAGCAGCCGCTCCTTGACCGGGGCCGGCAGGGACGAGGCTCCTATCGCGAAGCGCAGATGCACCGCGTTGGACACCTTGTTCACGTTCTGCCCGCCGGCGCCCTGCGCGCGGACCGCGGTGATTTCTATTTCTGCCGGCGGAATCGGCGCCGGCGCGGTGCCTGCACGCACGGAAGGATTGCTCTGGCAGCGCAAGCCGCCCGTTACACGATGTCCAGGTGCTCGATGCCCTTCGTGAGGTCGCGGTCCTTGGCTTCCTTGCCGTGCAGCTTGATCGCCAGGCGCACCTCGTTGGTCGAATCGGCGAAACGCAGCGCGTCCTCGTAGCCGATGCGGCCCTTCTCGTACAGGTCGAACAACGCTTGGTCGAAGGTCTGCATGCCAAGCTCGCGCGATTTCTTCATCACTTCCTTGATCTCGTGCACCTCGCCCTTGAAGATCAGGTCGGAAATCAACGGCGAATTGAGCAGCACCTCGACCGCGGCCGCGCGACCCTTGCCTTCCTTGATCGGGATCAGGCGTTGCGAAATCACCCCTTTCAGGTTGAGCGACAGGTCCATCAGCAACTGCTGGCGCCGATCTTCGGGAAAGAAGTTGATGATCCGGTCCATCGCCTGGTTGGCATTGTTGGCGTGCAGCGTGGCAAGGCACAGGTGGCCCGTCTCGGAGAACGCAATCGCATGCTCCATGACCTCGCGATCGCGGATTTCGCCGATCAGGATCACGTCGGGGGCCTGGCGCAGGGTGTTCTTGAGCGCCGCTTCCCAGGAGTCGGTGTCGACCCCCACTTCGCGCTGGGTGACGATGCAGTTCTTGTGCGGGTGCACGAACTCGACCGGATCCTCGATCGTGATGATGTGGCCGTAGGAGTTTTCGTTGCGGTAGCCGACCATGGCGGCGAGCGAGGTCGACTTGCCCGAACCGGTGGCGCCGACGAAGATGACCAGTCCGCGTTTGGTCATCGCCACGTCCTTCAGCACCGGCGGCAGGTTGAGCTCCTCGAAGTTCGGGATCGTAGTGGTGATGACGCGCAGGACGATTCCGACCTGGCCCTGCTGTATGAAGCAGTTGACGCGAAAGCGCCCGATGGCGGCCGGGCTGATCGCGAAATTGCACTCCTTGCGGGCCTCGAATTCGCCGGCCTGGCGGTCGTTCATGATTGAGCGCGCGAGCATCTGCGTGTGACCGGCGCTCAGCGCCTGCTGCGATACGGGCGTCATCTTGCCGTCGACCTTCATTGCCGGCGGAAAGTTCGCCGTGATGAACAGGTCGGAGCCCTTCTTCGCAACCAGCGCGCGAAGAAGGTCGTACATGAATTTGGTTGCCTGTTCTCGTTCCATGCCATGCCTCCAGTGCCGGTATGCCGGCGTCCGGCGATCAGCCCGGGAAAATGTCCTTGTTCTGGGCCTTGCCGCGCGCTTCCCCTGGTGAAACCAGATTGCGCTTGACCATTTCCTGCAGGTTCTGGTCGAGCGTCTGCATGCCCACGGTCGCCCCGGTCTGGATCGCAGAGTACATCTGCGCGATCTTGTTCTCGCGGATCAGGTTGCGGATCGCCGGGGTGCCGATCATGATCTCGTGCGCGGCGACCCGCCCCGAGCCGTCCTTGGTCTTGAGCAGCGTCTGCGAGATGACCGCACGCAGCGACTCCGAGAGCATCGCGCGCACCATTTCCTTTTCGGCCGCGGGGAACACGTCCACGATTCTGTCGATCGTCTTCGCGGCCGAGCTGGTGTGCAGCGTGCCGAACACCAGGTGGCCGGTCTCCGCGCCGGAGAGCGCGAGCCGGATCGTCTCCAGGTCGCGCATCTCGCCTACCAGGATTACGTCCGGGTCCTCGCGCAGCGCGCTACGCAGCGCGTTGGAGAAAGAAAGCGTATGCGGGCCGACCTCGCGCTGGTTGATCAGGCATTTCTTGGACTCATGCACGAACTCGATCGGATCCTCGATGGTCAGGATGTGCCCGAATTCGTTCTCGTTGATGTGGTTGACCATCGCCGCCAGAGTCGTCGACTTGCCCGATCCGGTGGGAC
>JBOIFB010000113.1:0-8803 GCA_050741415.1 Burkholderiales bacterium
GCGCTGTATTCTTTCCCGCGCACGCCGACGATCAGCAAGTATTTCTCGCCTTTATTCTCGCCGGCCTCATTTCCGGCGGCGTCGCGGTATTCGCCTCGGTGTGGTGGACATATGCCCTCTACGCCGCCGGAATCATGCTTCCGTTTACTTACGTCCTCGCGACGTTCGGCAACCGCCTGTTCGCCGAGCTCGCCATGCTGGTGCCCGTGTTCTACGCAGCCAACCTGGCAGTCGCGTACCGGTTGGACAGGGTGTTCGCAGCCGGCTTCAAGTCGCGCGAAGACTATCGTAGCGTTGCGCATGACCAGGAACTGATGAACGTACAAATCGAGGAGCAGCTCCAGGAATTGCTTAACGCTCGGCGCGAGGTCGAAGCGTCAGGGCGCAAGCTGACGCTGTTTGCCGAGCGGGCACCGATCGCGGTATTAGAGTTCGACGCGAATGCGACGGTCCTAGAGATGAATCCGGCTGCGGAAAATCTCTTTGGCTACGCACTCGCAGAGCTGATCGGAAGAAGCGGCCTCCAGATGCTGTTTCCCGTAGACGAGTTTGGTGTCAATGAAATCTGGTGGCGCGATTTCGTCGCTGGCGTGAGGCCTGTCACACTCAACAGGCTTCGATGCGCACGGCGCGACGGGCTCGAGATCATGTGCGAATTCAGCTTCACTCCCTTGGTCAACGACGAAGGCGACGTGATCTCCATCATTGCTCAAGGGCGCGATATCACGCAGCAGCTGGAAGCGGAACGCCTCAAAAAGGAATTCACTTCGACTCTCAGCCACGAACTGCGCACCCCACTGACGTCGATCATAGGCTCGCTGCAGCTGATCAACTCTGGCGTTCTTGGTGATGTGGAGAAAGACGTGACGGAGTTGACGATGATCGCGGAGCGCAATGGTCAGCGCCTACTCGACTTGATCAACGATTTGCTTGATATCGAGAAGATCGAATCGGGCAAGTTCACTCTTTCGCCTGAAATTGTTTCGCTCGACTCTTTGTTGCGCGACACGCTGGTGCTAAACAAGGGTTTCGCAGACCGCTACAACGTGCGGATCGCACTGGAAGACGGCTTACTGCCGGTAAAGGTCGAAGCTGACCCGAAGCGACTGGTGCAAGTAGTAACCAATTTGCTGTCGAATTCTGCCAAGTTCTCACCGGAGGGCGGCACAGTCGATGTCACTTTAAGAGTAGAAGGTGAAAAAGCGCGCGTCGGAGTTCACGATCGCGGATCGGGGATTCCCGATACCTTCCGCACCAGGATCTTTAATCGCTTTGCCCAGGCAGACTCGACCGCGACGCGGCAAAAAGGTGGTACCGGGCTTGGCCTCGCAATCTGCAAGCGCCTAATCGAGTTGATGCACGGCACTATTGGCTTTGAAGATCGTCTTGGCGGCGGTACAACTTTCTACTTCGAATTACCCGTCGCCGTTGACAAAATGAGTGCTAACGTAATGCAACAAGAACCCAATCAATGACAACCAATCCTCTCGAACGCGTTTGCTATGTCGAAGATGACGAGGACATCCAGAGGATTGTCCGCATGGCGCTTGAGCGCGTCGGGAAGATGAAAGTCGAGATCGTGGGCGACCCCATGCTCGCCATCGATGCAATCATTGCTTTCAAGCCCGACTTGGTTATGCTCGACTGGATGATGCCGGGGATGGACGGCCCGACGCTCTTCAAGAAACTGCAGGAAAACCCGGAAACGAAGAACCTGCCGGTTGTGTTCATGACCGCGAAGGCGACTCCGACCGAAATGGAAGAACTTCGCTCTCTCGGTGCGCTCGGCGCGATCTCTAAGCCCTTTTCACCCAAGGACCTGCCTGAGCAGCTACGCGCGCTCTGGAGCACTCTTCCTTAGCGCTCACGCAGATTCAACTGCTTAGAGGAAGAGGTCCGCGCGGCTAATGTCCGCCTTGCCGTACTCGAGGGTGCGTCTGATTCGGTAAGGCTCGTCGGCACTCACCTTTGGTATCTTCGAGAGATCGATCAGCTTCTGCGGCCTGAGCGGATTCCCAGACGCGTCGCGCACTATCATAACCCGCGGTTGAAGACGTTTTTCGAGATTTTGGGCGACCACCACACCAACTTCCCCGGAGTTGAGTTCCACGACAGCGCCGACGGGGAAGATTCCGATACACCGTATGAACTGTTCCACCAGGACCGGGTGGAACGCCGTCCCGCGCCACTTGTGCAGCATGTTGAGGGCGTTGGACGGCGCCACCGGCGAGGCATATGGTCGCTTGGAGGTTAGGCCGACAAAGGTATCGACAAGGCCGGCAATCCCCGCAATCACACCGAACGCATCGCCCCGCAAGCCATTCGGATACCCTGATCCATCGTAACGCTCGTGATGCATAGCCACGACCCGTACCAACTCGGCGGAGATTCCCGGCGTGGATTTTAGAATTTCGGCTGAGTGATTGACGTGCGAGCGCACCAGAACGAATTCTTCCGGCGTGAGCCGCTCGCGCTTGGACAGTACCTCGTTCGGGATCTTGAGTTTCCCTACGTCCAAAAGCAATCCCGCCAGTCCAGCCATCTCGAGATCCTCTTCGGACATCTCCAAAAAACGGGCCAAAGCAACCATGTACACGGAGACGTGCAACGCCTTGTCGATCAGGTCTTCACGCTGCTTGAGGGTCGAAAGAAGCACAAGTGCATCGGGATTGCGCTTGATGCTGTCGGACATGCTCCGCGCCGCGCCAGTGGCCTGCGCCGCGTCGAGCATGCCTCCCTTGTGTATCGACTCAATTGCCGAACTGACGACTTCCTCAGATGACGCGTAGACGTCCCTGGCACGGATAAACTCGGTCTCGACGGTAGCGCTCACCTGATAGTTCACGCGCCCGGTACCGGCCAGCCTCGGCGCGCCGGAAGTCGGCATAGACGCGGTCGATCGCCCCACGTCCGGCTCTACGACTCGTTCGGTATCGACGAAAACATGCTTGCAGAACCGCCGCAACACTTCCATCTGTTCCGGGGTTTTAAGAAAAAATCCCTGAAATATGAACGGCGTATCCGTCCATGGACAATCGAGCTCGTTGACATACATGCCGAACTCGAGCTGATCGAGGGGGATCTTCTTCATCATGCGCTTGCCCGTCCCCCGATCAGGCTTGCTGGAACTTCCGAGCCAGGAAACCAATTACTTCGTCCGCGTTGCGGAACCTTGCATCGCGGTCCTTCTCTAGCAGCTTGTCCATCAACCGTTGATAGACGGAGAGATTCTCCGGCAATGCCGGCGGGGGCGTATTCAGGTGCTGCAGCGCCACCTCGACTGCCGTGTCTCCATCGAACAGATGCGTTCCGGTAAGCATCTGATAAAGCAACACGCCGGAACTATAAATGTCAGTTCGTAAATCTAGCGCCATGCCCCGCACCTGTTCCGGGCTCATGTAGCGCGGCGTTCCCACGATTTCACCGTGGCCCGTACGGTCGATGGCATCGACGTGCTTGGCGATGCCGAAATCCACGATCGCGAGGCTGCCGTCGGCGCGGAACATGAGGTTTTGCGGCTTGAGGTCGCGGTGCAGTATGCCGCACTCGTGTATATCGCCCAGTGCGAACATCAATTCCCGGAAGATTCGCAGCGCCTCGTGAGTCGCGCTGGCTCGTCCGTCCAATCGCTTGTTGAGATCTCCGCCGTCGAAGAACTCCATTACAAGGTAGGCGTGGCCTTCGGATACGCCATGGCTATGAATGCGCGCCACGTGGCGGCTCTTGATGCGCTCGACCAACGAATACTCTTCCATGAAGCGCGCCAAGGCATTTTTGTCTAGCGTCGCTTCGCTGCGCAAGATCTTCACCACGAGCGGCTCATCATCCCGATCCCTAGACGCCAAGTACACCCGCGACATGCCTCCTTCACCAATGAGGCGCAGAATCCGATATCCCGAGATTCGTACCCGCTCCCCGAGCATGTGGCCTTCCATCCGCGAGGCCAAATCGGGTGACAGGGTTCTTTCGGCAGCATCGTGAGTCAAATCGCGAATGGAATTCACCAATCGCTCTCGAGTCAGCTCCTGCTTGCGCTGGTAGTCGCTTGCCCCAGCTTTCATCGCCCGAACCGCAATGATTTCGTTGCCCGCGCCGGTAAGGAACAATACGGGCGGACAATCTATGCGCTTCTTGAACTCGTGCAGCCACTCGAGTCCGTCTCCCCGGCCGAGCATGTAGTCCAGAATCATTAGATCGTAATCGCCCAGCGGAAATTGCGCGTCGGGCATGTCGTGCGCGAGAGGATCGAACTCGTCGACTTCCGCCTTCGGCCACTCCTGCCTGATGTAATGCGCGAGGAGGCTCCTCAGATCCTCATCATCGTCGATGATGAGAATGCGCATTAGAGTTTCAGTCCCGATCCCGTTAGGCAAAAAACAGAGGTCGGTTCGGATCTGCCGCGCAGAGCAACGTTACCCCGAAAGCGAACATTCCGCTGTGGCACAAGCTCTCGCACGGTCTCGAAAAAAGGACCGCACATCAAGACCTCGTTTGCTCCCGCCAACTGCATCAAGCGCGCCGCGGTGTTCACAGGATTGCCTATGATCGTGTAGCTCATATAGTGCGGCGATCCGATGTTACCGATGATAGCCTCACCTTTACAGATTCCGATCCCGACCCCAGTCGAGATTCCGAAGCGGCGCTCCCACTGGCGCCCAACGGACGCAAAGCGCAATACCATCTCCTGCGCGCACTGAATGGCGCGTGCCGCCGCATCCTCCTGCGGAAGCGGCACGTTAAAGCCGATGAGCAGGCTGTCGCCCGCCATATTGAATATCGTCCCGTCTCGCTGGTACGTGGCCTCGGTCAGGATCGCGAAGTACTCGTTAAGCATCTCCACGACGTCGCCGACTTCAGAATGCTCGGTGATCCGCGTAAATCCACGCAAATCGGCAAACAACGCCACCACTTCGATGCGCTGAGCATTTGCCCGAAATGGCCCCTCCCTGCTACCGAGATCGTGGATGATTCGCTCTGCGAGGCTGGGAGAAATATAGCGGGAGAACGCCTTTCGGATGGTTTCCTTTCTCTCTATTTCGGCGACCAGGCGACGTTGCTCAAGCTCTCGTCTTGTCTCGTGCAACCTGCGCAGTGTCTTGACACGCGCCAGCAATTCTTCACGATTCACGGGCTTGGACAGGAAATCGTCCGCACCCGCCTCGATGCCGCGCACGCGACTCTCGGAATCGTCGAGCGCGGTGATGAGAACGATAGGGATGAGCGCCGTCGATGGATCGGCCTTCAATCGTCGACATACGTCGAACCCGTTGGGGCCAGGCATGAGCACGTCAAGCATGACCAAGTCCGGCGGCGACGCCATGACGCACGCCATAGCCGCACTACCATCCGCGGCCGTATCCGCTTCCATGCCCTCCTTGCGTAGCATGTGTGCAAGGAAACTCGCCATGTCTTGATCGTCGTCGACGACCAGGACGCGAAACTCGGCTTGTGCGGCAGGCTTGTGTTGCGAAACCGTCAGGTCATTCATAGACCACAGTCACGTGCGCCAGGTAATCCGCATATACGTCGATGCTCGCATTCAGCACGGTTTCGTCCTCGCTACTCGCACCGTCTTCGATTTTCTTGCCGAGGTCAGATACCGTTCTGAAACCGTATGAGTTTCCTACCCCCTTCATGCGGTGCCCGAGTTGACGCAATTGCGCAAAATCCGATGCGGTAAGCGCAGCGCGCAACGCCTCGAGTTCCTTTTTTCGGTTGCTCATGAACACCGGAACGAGATCCGCAAGGTCCTTTGCGATCACTACGGTGTAGCTGCTGTCAGTCATGGCTCGCTCTTATTTTCGTTGTGCTCGGGCGAGATCCCACCCTCGATATGTTCGCCTAGCCGCTGTTCGAGGCAATTATAGGCGCTTCATAATTAACTCATTCAATTTATCGTCAAATCTGGTTAGTGAATTAGCCACTGCAGCACGGCTGTTAGGGTGTGCTTGAGCCAATGACTTGCCGAGCTCTGGCGAGATACGGATGCAGCGACAGGGCGACCGAAAATGCGAACCGAGCCGACGCTCGCTCGCCTTCTCCCAAGAGTATTTCCGCAAAACTGCACAACGCACCGAAGTGGCGCGGCTCGAGCTCGATCGTGCGGCGAAGATCCTCAATGCAGGACTGATCGCGACCAAGAAGGTAGTACAGCGTCGCACGCTTGTGCCAAGCCTCGGCGAAGTTTGGAAGGTGACGCAGAAGTAGTGACAGTCGCGTTTCTGCAATGTCGTATCGGCGCGCGGCGATGTCGCTCGCAGCCAAATCGAGGGCATGCGCAGCAGAGCGATGCGGATGGTACATCCACAAGTGCCAGATATGGTCCTCGGTTGCAATTGCCTCCTCTTCCTGCCGGCACGCGCCGAGGCGACGAAACAGCGCGTCCAGCATGGCGGAGCCGCACGCCGGGCGACGGCGTTTGTCCGCGATGAGCCAGAGAATCTCCGCGTAGGCAATCATCGGTTGCGGTTGATGTTAGCACTGTCAGTGAAAATCGCGCGAGTGCACGATGAGACAACCGAGTAATTTTCCGTAATCGAACAGTCGACGCGCTACGAGATGCACGACCTCTCCCTCGCGCTCGATTACTCCCTGGACCCCAAGAAGCCGTGCGCCGAGCAACTCACGCCTCTGTCGCTCGACAAGATCGCGCCAAACAATCACGTTGACGCAGCCTGTCTCGTCCTCCAGAGTGAGGAAAATTACGCCGCTCACCGTATCGGGCCGCTGCCGGCAAGTAACCAACCCCGCAGCACGTGCAATGTGTCCATGCGGTAACGAATACAATTGCCCGGCAGTAAGCATGCCAAGGCGTCCGAGGCGAGTACGCAGTAGTGCGAGGGGATGCCTTCCGAGGGTAAGGCCTAGACTCGCGTAATCGGCAAGGATGTTCTCGCTCTCCTCCGGCGCAGCAAGTTTAGGTTCCGTTTCTCGCACCGGCGCATCACTCAGCATATCCGACGCATGCTCCACCCCAGCTGCGTGCCAATGGGCTTTCCGACGATGACCGACAAGCGAAGCGAGTGCGTCCGCCGCGGCCAAACACTCGAGATCGCGTCGATTGAGCGCAGCCCGATGCGAGAGATCATCCACCGACTCGAACGGACGCGACGCTATGATTCTCTGTACACCTGCTTCGGACAGTCCGTTCACCATCCGTAAACCGAGACGCAACGCGTGCCCTTCCAGCGTGCAATCCCATGCGCTCGAGATCACGTCCACCGGTCTTACCTCGACGCCATGACGCTGAGCATCCCGTACCAGCTGGGCTGGCGCATAAAACCCCATAGGCTGGCTGTTGAGCAGCGCAGCGCAAAATGCCGCCGGCTTGTGGCATTTGAGCCAAGCCGATACATAGACCAGTAACGCAAAGCTCGCGGAATGCGACTCAGGAAAACCATACTCACCGAAACCGAAAATTTGCCGATAAATAGCCTCAGCAAATTCCCGCGTATAGCCTCGTTCAAGCATGCCATGCACCAAGCGCGCCTCAAAGTGCTCGAGTCCGCCCTTTCTGCGCCAAGCCGCCATCGAACGACGCAATTGATCCGCCTCGCCGGCAGAAAATCCAGCTGCTACCATCGCTAGCTGCATGACTTGCTCTTGGAAAATCGGTATGCCCAGGGTGCGCTCGAGCACTTTCTTAACCGTCTGGCTCGGATAGGTCACACTTTCCAAGCCTTGGCGACGTCGCAGATAGGGGTGCACCATTCCGCCCTGGATCGGTCCTGGGCGCACGATCGCGACCTCGATCACCAGGTCGTAGAAACTGCGCGGCTTCAAGCGCGGCAGCATGCTCATTTGCGCGCGCGATTCGATTTGGAAGACTCCCACGGTGTCGGCGCGCTGGATCATGTCGTACACGGAAGAGTCTTCCGCTGGCACGTCCTGCATTCTCATTCCAACAAGCTCCAGCGCACAGCGGATAGCCGACAGCATGCCAAGCGCAAGCACGTCGACTTTCAGCAAACCTAATGTCTCTAGATCATTTTTGTCCCATTGAATGACCGTGCGCTCCGGCATCGCCGCGTTTTCGGTAGGCACCAGTTCTGCCAGCCGTCCACGCGAAATGACAAAACCAACAACGTGCTGCGACAAATGCCGAGGAAACCCTACCAGCGCATCCATTAGCTCGAGAAACCGCTTCGCCACAAGACTCGACGGATCGAGCCCGGCCTCGATTACACGCTCCGCGAGCTTGCCGCGATCGTCCCACCAGCCTAGGCTGCGCGACAGCCGCTCAATCTGCCCGAGGGTGAATCCAAGTGCCTTGCCCACATCCCGCACCGCGCTGCGCGGCCTATAACGGATTACGGTCGCGGCAAGCGCCGCCCGTTCCCGTCCGTACTTGGCGTAGACGTATTGGATCACTTCCTCGCGTCGCTGATGTTCGAAGTCGACATCGATATCGGGCGGCTCGTCACGCTCCCTGGAGATGAAGCGCTCGAATAGCATGCTCATCCTTCCGGGGTCCACTTCGGTTATACCGAGCGCATAGCAGACTGCCGAGTTCGCGGCCGAACCGCGTCCTTGGCACAGGATGCCTCGACTGCGTGCGAATTTCACTAGATCGTGGACCGTAAGAAAGAATGCTTCGTAGCGCATCTCGGCAATCAACCGTAACTCGTATTCGACGAGCTCCGATACATTCTCCGGAACACCGGAAGGAAAGCGCCAAACCAGTCCCTGCTCGGTAAGCTTTCGCAGCCTGCTCGGCTTCAACTATCTTGACCTTCTGGCGTCAATTATCCTGAGCGGTGCGGTCGGGGGTTGATCATCGAGTTTTGGTTGCGCTGCGTTGCCG
>JBOIFB010000114.1:0-8755 GCA_050741415.1 Burkholderiales bacterium
GCAATGCGCTCGGCGCGCTCGCCTTCGGGCTGATCGGCGAGCGGCGCAGCGTCACGCGCATCAATCTCGCCAAGTGCTTCCCCTGGATGGCTGCTGCCGAGCGCGAGCGCCTGGCGCGCGCGCATTTCGGAACCTGGAGCCGAAGCTTCCTCGACCACGCGCTGCTTTGGTGGTCGCCGCGCGAGCAGATCGAACGCTTGGTGCGGATCGAGGGCCTCGAGCACCTGCGCGCGCTCGGAGGCGGTCCGGCGATTCTGTTCGTGCCGCACTTCGTCGGCCTCGACGCGGGCTTCGCGCGACTTGCCTGCGAGATCGACATGGTGAGCATGTACGCGCAGCAGAAGAACCCGCTTCTCGCTGCGCGCCTGCTCGCGGGCCGCATGCGCTTCGGACGCCAGAAGCTGGTCTCGCGCCAGGAGGGCATCCGCGCCGTCCTCGGTACGATGAGCGAGGGCCGCCCGCTGTACTACCTGCCGGACATGGACTACGGCCCGCGCGGAGCGCTGTTCGTGCCCTTCTTCGGCGTGTCGGCGGCCACCATGCCGGGCCTGTCGCGCATCGCGCGCGTCACGGGAGCGAAGGTCCTGCCGTGCGTGACGCATATGCTGCCGGGCGCCGCCGGCTACGTGGTTTCGATCGAGGCACCATGGCACGACTTCCCGACCCATGATCCCGCCGCGGACACCAGGCGCATGAACGAATACATCGAACGCCGGGTGCTCGAGGCGCCCGAGCAATATTTCTGGATGCACAAGCGCTTCAAGACGCGTCCCGAGAGCGAGGCGCGCTTTTACGCATAGAATCGCGCATGGCCCGCGTCGCGTTTACCAAGATGGAGGGAGCGGGCAACGACTTCGTCGTGCTGGACGCGACCGCGGTCCCGTTCGTGCTCTCGCCCGCGCAGCTGCGCCGCCTCGCCGACCGGCATTTCGGCGTCGGTTGCGACCAGATCCTGGTGGTCGAGCCGAGCACGCGCGCTGACGCCGATTTCCGCTACCGCATCTTCAACGCCGACGGCGGCGAGGTCGAGCAATGCGGCAACGGCGCGCGCTGCTTCGTGCGCTACGTGTACGCCAAGGGGCTGACCGCCAAGCGCGAGATCCGGGTCGAGACCCTGGGCGGCCTGATCGTGCCGCGGCTCGAGGACGACGGCGAGGTCAGCGTCGACATGGGAGCGCCGGCGCTCGAGTCTCCGCTGGTGCAGCCGCTCGAGGTGGGCGGCGCGCGCCTCGAGCTGGCCATACTGTCGATGGGCAATCCGCACGCGGTGCAGCTGGCCGATGATATCGAACGCGCGCCGGTGACCAGCCAGGGGCCGCTCATCGAGCGGCACGCGCGCTTTCCGAAGCGCGTCAACGCCGGATACATGCAGCTGCACGATCGGCATCGCATCGCGCTGCGGGTGTGGGAGCGCGGCGCGGGTGAGACGCTTGCCTGCGGCACAGGCGCCTGCGCAGCCGCGGTGTCGGGCATCGCGCGCGGCCTGCTCGACTCGCCGGTGAGGGTGGAGGCGCGCGGCGGAACGTTGACCGTGGCTTGGCAGGGCGGCGACAATGCGGTCTGGATGAAGGGCCCGGCGCGCGGCGTGTTCGAGGGTTCGATCGACCTGGATGAGGCATCATGAACGCAGAAGAATTGGCGCAGTTCCTCAGGACGCACCCGCAGTTCTTCGACCAGCATCCGGAGCTTCTCGAATCGATCAGCGTGCCGCATCCCTACGGCGGTCGCGCAATTCCGCTCGCCGAGCGCCAGACCATCACGCTGCGCGAGAAAGTGAAGCTGCTCGAGGGCAAATTGAGCGAGCTGATCCAGTTCGGCGAGGAGAACGACGCCATCAGCGAGAAGGTGCATCGCCTGGCCGTGGCGCTGGTCGGTGCGCGCGACTTCCCGGAGCTGACCCAAGCGCTCTACCTCCATATGAGTGAAGACTTCGCGGTGCCGCACGTGGCGATGCGCGTCTGGGGCAAATCCGTGCCGGTCGATTTCGTCGAGTCGCTGGCGGTGACCGACGGTCAGCGCCGGCACGCCGAAACCATGGGTGCGCCGCAATGCGCAGCGATCGCCGACAGCCCCTACCTGGAGTGGTTCGGCGAGGCGGCCGGGCACCTGCGCTCGATGGCCCTGGTTCCGCTCGGCCAGGGCGCGGTGTTCGGGCTGCTCGCGCTCGGCAGCGAGGACCCGGAGCGCTTTTTCCCCGAAATGGGGACCATTTATCTGCGTCGCATCGGCGAGCTGTGCGCCGCCGGCGTGGCGGCGCGGCTGTAGCGCGGCGAGGACGCTGCGCGTGGCAGAAGTCCCCCCCGCCACGCATCCCGACGCCGCGCTGGTGCGCGAGCATCTCGAGGCGCTGAGGCATCAGCGCCGGCTCGCTGCCGGCACTCTCAGGAACTATTCGCGCGACCTCGCGCTGCTGCTGCGGCTCGCGCAGGGCGCGCGCCTCGAGGCGATCGACGCCCGCCAGGTACGCCGCTTTGTCGCTCAGCTGCACGGCGCGGGCCTGTCGGGGCGTTCGCTCGCCGGAACGCTCTCGGCCTGGCGCGGCCTGTACCGCTGGCTCGCGCGCCATCGCGGCTTTTGCGCCAATCCCTGCCAGGGTCTGCGCGCTCCCAGGGCGTCCAAGATGCTGCCCAAGGCGCTGTCGGTCGAGGCCGCGCAGCGCCTGCTCGAGGTTGCGCCGCCCGCGTCGCCTGCGCTGCTGCGCGACCGGGCGATGTTCGAGCTGATGTATTCCTCCGGCCTGCGCCTGGCCGAGCTGGTCGGCCTCGAGCGGGACGGCGGGCGGCTCGACCTCGCCCAGGGTGAAGTCACGGTCACCGGCAAGGGCGGCAAGACGCGCACCGTTCCGGTCGGCGCCAAGGCGCGCGAGGCGCTGGCGCAATGGCTCGCGGTGCGCGTGCAGTTGGCCGCGCCGCGGGAAAGCGCGCTTTTCGTCGGCTCTCGCGGCGCGCGCATCGCGCCGGGCGTAGTGCGCGCGCGGCTCGGGGCTTGGGCGCGGCGCCGGGGGCTGGACGCGCCGTTGCACCCGCATATGCTGCGCCATTCCTTCGCCACCCACGTGCTGCAGTCCTCGCAGGACTTGCGCGCGGTGCAGGAAATGCTCGGTCACTCGAGCATCTCGAGTACCCAGGTCTATACGCATCTGGACTTCCAGTCGCTGGCGAAGGTCTACGACGCCGCGCACCCGCGCGCGCGCAAGAAGTAGGCTGTGGCAAAGCTGCGCCTCGTGCTCAAGCCGGGCCGCGACAAGTCGCTCAGGCGGCGGCATCCGTGGCTGTTCTCGGGTGCGATCGCGCGCGTCGAAGGCGATCCGCAGCGCGGCGACACGGTCGAGGTCGAGTCCGACTCGGGACGGACGCTCGCGCTGGCGGCGTACAGCCCGCAATCGCAGATCCGCGCGCGCGTGTGGAGTTTCGACACGGGGCAGCGCATCGATGCCGGATTCCTGCGTGCGCGCCTGGCGGGCGCGCTCGCGCTGCGCGCCGGATTGCCCGCGGCGCGGCACAGCAACGCACTGCGCCTGGTTCACGCCGAGTCCGATGGCCTGCCCGGACTGGTGGTCGACCGATACGACGACGTGCTGGTGGCGCAATTCCTCTCCGCCGGCGCCGAGCGCTGGCGCGAGGCGATCCTGGATGCTCTCGCCGAGCTGACCGGTTGCGAGGCGGTGTATGAGCGCTCGGATGCCGAGGTGCGCGCGCTCGAGGGTCTCGAGCCACGCAGCGGCTTCGTGCGCGGCGACCGGGCGGCGGCGCGCTGCGCGATCGTCGAGCACGGCTTGAGCTTTCACGTCGACGTCGAGCAAGGACAGAAGACTGGATTCTTCCTCGACCAGCGCGATAACCGGCAGCGCGTGCGCGCACTCGCCGAGGGGCGCGAGGTGCTCGACGGGTTCTGCTACACCGGCGGCTTCGCGCTCTCCGCACTCGCCGGCGGCGCCGAGCGAGTGCTCGCGCTCGAGAGCTCGGCCCCGGCGCTTACCGTGGCGCGCGAGAATCTGTCCGCTAACCGGCTGGATGCGAGTCGAATAGAGTTCGTGCAGGCGGACGTGTTTGCGCACCTGCGAACGCTGCGCGACCGCGGCGCGCGCTTCGGGCTGGTGGTGCTCGATCCGCCCAAGTTCGCGCCGACCGCGGCGCAGGCGAAGAACGCCGCGCGCGCCTACAAAGACGTCAACCTGCTTGCCTTCAAGCTGCTCGCGCCGGGCGGACTGCTGGCGACCTTTTCCTGCTCCGGGGGCGTGCCGCCGGAGTTGTTCCAATCGATCGTGGCCGGCGCCGCGCTCGACGCAGGTGTCGACGGAAAGATCATCGGGCGCTTTGGCGCCGCGACAGACCATCCTGTGGCGCTGGAGTTCCCCGAAGGCGACTACCTGAAGGGCTTGCTCGTGCTGCGTTCGTAGCGGGGGCGCCGCATGGCGGTAGAATCCCGCCCTTCGGAAGGAGTCATCATGCAGCAGGAAGATATGGTTCCCGTGACCATCCTGACGGGATTCCTCGGAAGCGGCAAGACGACGCTGCTGAATCGCATCCTGAAGGAAGACCACGGTCGCCGCGTGGCGGTGATCGAGAACGAGTTCGGCGAGGTCGGGGTCGACAACGAAATCATCGAAAGCGGCGACGAGCAGATCGTCGAAATGAACAACGGCTGCATCTGCTGCACCGTGCGCGGCGACCTGATCCGGATCCTGGGCGAGCTCAAGCAACGGCGCAGCCAGGGCGCGCTCAAGTTCGACCGGGTGGTGATCGAGACCACCGGCATGGCCGATCCGGGTCCGGTGGCGCAGACCTTCTTCACCGACGAGGAGATCGGCAACTACTACCTGCTCGACTCGATCATCACGCTGGTGGACGCCAAGCACGCCGAAAAGCAGCTCGACGAGTTCCACGAGGCGCAGGAGCAGGTCGGTTTCGCCGACCGGATCCTGATGTCGAAGACGGACCTGGTCGACGAAGACGAGGTGAAGAGGCTCTCGGAGCGCATCAGGCTGATGAATCCGCGCGCCCCGATCAAAAAGGTGCATTTCGGCGAGGCGCCGCTGGACGAGGTATTGGACATTCGCGGCTTCAACCTGAACGCGGTTCTGGAGCTCGACCCCCAATTCCTGACCGACATCCAGCACGAGCACCACGACGAGGTCGAGTCCTTCGTGTTCCGCTCCGACAAGGCTTTCGACGGCGACAAGCTGGAGCAGTTCCTGTCGGGCATGATCCAGGTCTACGGCCCCGACCTGCTGCGCTACAAGGGAGTGCTGTGGATGAAGGGCAATCCGCGGCGAGTAGTGTTTCAGGGCGTGCACATGATGATGGGCGGCGATCTCGGCAAGCCTTGGGGCAAGGGCGAGAAGAAGCGCTCGGTGCTGGTATTCATCGGCAAGAAGCTGCCCAGGGATCTTTTCGTCGCCGGTCTGGAGCAATGCCTGACGAAGTGAAGTTACGCGAGCGGGGGACAAAATGAACTCCGGTGCCGGCGACAAGAATTCGCGCAAGAGAGGTGGCAAGTCCCCCGACGTGACGGACAGGCTGGCGCTGGGCTGGCACACCGAGCGGGCGCAGCGTACGCAGGTCGGCATCGACTCGCGCCTCGACATCGAGGTGGTGTCCGCGTCCACCGAACTCGCCGCGTCGGTCGAAGAGGCGGCGATTTTGTACGCCAACGCGCAGAGCGCGGAGGCGAAGCGCAGCCTCGCGCGCGCAGTGAAGAAGGAGAATCTCGCACCCACCGCGGAGCGCCTGTGGCTGATGCTGCTCGACCTGCACCGCGAACTGGGAGAGCGCGAGGCGTTCGCCGAGCGCGCACGGGAGTACGCGCTACGCTTCGAGTGCGAAGCGCCGCTATTCGACGCCGACCTGGCGCCGCCGGCCGTCGATTCGCTCGCCGCGCCGCGCGAAATCGTCGGCCACGCGAAAGCGTTCCTGGGCGTGATCGCCGAAGCCGGCGCGAGCCGCACGCGGGTGCAGGTAGACTGCTCGAGCCTGAAGCGGGTCGATTTCGTTTCGGCCGCGGCGCTGCTCAATCTCGCCGCAGACCTGATCCGCAACGGCGGGCGGCTCGAGCTCGAAAACGTGAACCAGCTGGTCGCCGCGCTGTTCGAGGTGATGGGGGTCTCCGCGCTGGCCAAGGTCACTGCGCGCAACTGAAGGACACCATGGAACAACTGCACGGCACAACGATTCTCTCGGTCCGGCGCGGCCTCGAGGTCGCCCTCGGCGGCGACGGGCAGGTGACGCTGGGCAACATCGTGCTCAAGGCGGGTGCGCGCAAGGTGCGGCGGCTGTACAACGACCGCATCCTGGCGGGCTTCGCCGGCGGCACCGCCGACGCATTCACCCTGTTCGAGCGCTTCGAGGCCAAGCTGGACAAGCACCAGGGCAACGTCCTGCGCTCGGCGGTCGAGCTGGCCAAGGACTGGCGCACCGACCGGATCCTGAGGCGCCTCGAGGCGATGCTTGCCGTGGCCGATCGCGAGCATTCGCTGATCATCACCGGCATGGGCGACGTGCTCGAGCCTGAGCACGGAATCGTCGCGATCGGCTCGGGTGGCCCTTACGCGCAGAGTGCCGCGCGGGCGCTGCTGGACAATACCGCGCTCGGCGCGCGCGAGATCGTCGACAAGTCGCTCGCAATCGCCGCCGACCTTTGCATCTACACCAACGATCAGCGCGTCATCGAGGTGCTCGAGTGACCCAGATGACGCCGCAGGAGATCGTCCACGAGCTGGAAAAGCACATCGTGGGCCAGGCGAAGGCCAAGCGCGCGGTCGCGATCGCGCTCAGGAACCGCTGGCGGCGGCAGCAGGTTGCAGAGCCGCTGCGCCAGGAGATCACGCCCAAGAACATCCTCATGATCGGGCCCACCGGGGTGGGCAAGACGGAAATCGCGCGGCGCCTGGCGCGCCTGGCGGGAGCCCCGTTCATCAAGGTCGAGGCGACCAAGTTCACCGAGGTCGGCTATGTCGGGCGCGACGTCGACACCATCGTGCGCGACCTGGTCGAGATCAGCATCAAGCAGACGCGCGAGCAGGCGATGCTCGCGGTGCGCGCGCGCGCCCAGGACGCAGCCGAGGAACGCGTGCTGGACGCGTTGCTGCCGCCCGCGCGCGGGGTCGAGACCGAAGAGAGCGCGACACGCCAGAAGTTCCGCAAGAAACTGCGCGAAGGCGAGCTGGACGACAAGGAAATCGAGCTCGAGCTCGCCGCCAGCGCGCAGCAGATGGAGATCCTCGCCCCGCCCGGGATGGAGGAGCTCACCTCGCAGATCCAGGGCATGTTCCAAAACCTCGCCGGCGGGCGCAAGAAGCTGAGGAAGCTGCGCATCCGCGAGGCGCTGCAGCTGCTCACGGACGAAGAGGCCGCGCGGCTGGTGAACGACGACGACCTGAAAGCCAAGGCGCTTGCCAACGCGGAGCAGAACGGAATCGTCTTTCTGGATGAGATCGACAAAGTCGCGAGCCGCAGCGAGATCGCCGGCGCGGACGTCTCGCGCCAGGGCGTGCAGCGCGACCTGCTGCCGCTGGTCGAAGGCACCACGGTCGCGACCAAGTACGGCATGGTCAAGACCGACCATATCCTGTTCATCGCCTCGGGCGCGTTCCACCTTGCCAAGCCTTCGGACCTGATTCCCGAGCTGCAGGGGCGGCTGCCGATCCGGGTCGAGCTCGATTCGCTCTCGGTGGACGACTTCGAGCAGATCCTCATCTCGACCGACGCGAGCCTGGTCAAGCAATACCAGGCGCTGCTCGCGACCGAAGGCGTGACGCTCGAGTTCCGCCCGGAGGGCGTCCGGCGGCTGGCGGAAATCGCCTACCAAGTGAACGAAAAGACCGAGAACATCGGCGCGCGGCGGCTCTACACCGTGCTCGAGAAGCTGCTCGAGGAAATATCGTTCGAGGCCGGCAGGCGCGGCGCGGCGACGCTCACGATCGACGCGGCCTATGTCGACGCGCGGCTGGCCGAGTTGGCGAAGAACGAGGACCTGGCGCGCTACGTACTCTGAGGGCCGGACTCGCCGAGCTGCTGCACGGCCTCGCGCAGGAGTTTCATCTGGCGCTCGAAGTTGCGGCAACCCGTGCAGATGGCGAAGTGAACCCGCAGCGCCACGCGCTCGCCGAACGCCAGCTCGCGATCGAGCCCCTGCGACACCAGGCGAGCCACTTCACTGCACGGCCGCATCATCGTCATCTTCATTTCCAGCTCTGCTCCAGGCACACGCGCAGCGCCATGCGCGCGCGGTACAACATGACCCAGCAGTTGGTCGCGCTGATGCCGAGCGCCTTACAGATCTCTTCAGTTTCGAGCCCCATGTGCTCGCGCATCATGAACGCGCGCGCGGTCCTCGCCGGCAGCCGCGCGAGGCAGGCTTCGAGCGCGGCGAGGAACTGCAACCGCTCGAGCGCGCCGTCCGGGCGATCCCAGGCCGAAGGCGCCTCGACCCAGTGGCCGCGCGGGTCGAACAGGGCGTCGAACTCGGACGCGTCGCCTTCGCGCTCAAACTCCATCGCCGGCTCGCGGCTCGAGCGCCGGATCGCATCGACGATCTTGTGCTTCAGGATCCCGGTCAACCAGGTGCGCAGGCTGGAGCGGCCGTCGTAGCCGGCCTCCCCGGTCAGCGCGGCGAGCAGCGTCTCCTGCACGCAGTCCTCGGCCCGGTCCGCGTCGCGAAGCTGCAGGCTGGCGTAGCGCAGCAAGTAGCTGCGCTGACCCTCGAGTTGAGATCGGAAATCGCCGGTTGTGACCATCAGGGGTGCGGGGGAATGAGG
>JBOIFB010000115.1:0-8744 GCA_050741415.1 Burkholderiales bacterium
CGCCTCATCGAGGAGCTCGAGACCCAGGCCGAGGCGCTCGAGGGCCGCAGCATGTCCCTCACCATGCGCTACCTCAACTTCTGGCTCCTGCACCACATCGAAACCACCGACAAGCCGCACGCCAAGCTGCTCCTCGAGCGCAGCAATGCAGCCGCATCCACCGGCAGCCTGCCGCCCCCTTCTGCCGGCGCCGGCGCCACCGCCTTGGCGCTGCACGCCACCAATCCCGGCTGAGTGAGGCGTCGGCCGGCCGCGGCTAGGCGCCGCGGCGAAGCGCGCGCCATACCTTCTCAGGGGTGAGCGGCATGTCCAGCTCGGCGACGCCGCGCTCGGCGAGCGCGTCGAGCACCGCATTGACCACCGCGGGCATGGCGCCGTGGCAGCCGGCCTCTCCGACACCTTTCGCGCCGAGCGGGTTGAGCGCACTCGGCACCGATTCGTCGAACTGGGTCGCGAGCTCGGGCACCACGTCGGCGCGCGGCATGGCGTAGTCCATGAACGAGCCAGTGAGCAGTTGGCCGGTCTCGTCGTAGACCGATTGTTCCATCAGTGCCTGGCCGATCCCCTGCATCATGCCTCCGTGCACCTGCCCTTCGGCGATCAGCGGATTCATCACGCGCCCGACATCGTCTACCGCGAGCAGCCGCGCCAGGCGCACGAGGCCGGTGTCGGGGTCGACCTCCGCCTCGCACACCTGGCAGCCGTTGGGCCAGGTCTGCCCCTTGACCGTCTCGCTGTGCGCGATTCCGATGCGCCCCTCGGGCTGCTTCGCGGCGAGTTCGGCCAGCCCCATCGAGCGGTCGGTGCCGGTGATGCGGAAGCGTCCGGCGGCGAACTCTATGTCCACTGCGGCAGCCTCAAGCTCCCCTGCCGCGAGCGCCTTGCCCTGCTCGATCAGTTTGCGCGAACCCACCAGCGCCGCGCTGCCGCCGACCTGCAGGCTCCTCGAGCCGCCCGCGCCGCCGCCCGATTTCGCGACGTCCGTGTCGCCCTGGATCACGCGCACCGCATCGGGCGGCACGCCCAGCAGCTCGGCCACGATCTGGGCGTACGAAGTCTGGATGCCCTGTCCGATCTGCTGCGTGCCGGACACCAGCGTTACCGTACCATCGGCTTCGATGCTCAGGTTCACCGCCTCGGTGACGCGCGCGCTGCCGGTGATCTCGATGTAGCATGCCAAGCCGCGGCCGTAGAGCAGGCCGCGCATCGCCGCCGCCGCCTTGCGCGCCGCGAAGCCGTCCCAGTCGGCCGCCGCCACGGCCCCCTCGAGCAGCCTGGCGAAGTCGCCGCAATCGTAGGTCTGCCCGGCCGGGTTCTTGTACGGCATCTGGGCCGGCGTGACCATGTTCTTCAGCCTCAGTGCAACCGGGTCGGCGCCGAGCTCGCGCCCGGCGCGGGCCACCAGGCGCTCGAGGAGGTAGCCCATCTCCGGGCGCCCGGCGCCGCGGTAGGCGTCCACCGGTCCGGTGTTGGTGAACAGCATCCTTACCTCGTGGTCGATCACGGGGATCGCGTACACCCCGGTCGGCGCGCGCACGCCCGACATGGCCGGCACGCAGGCGCCGAAGTTCGAGGCATAGGCGCCGATGTTGGCCAGCGTGCGGATGCGCAGCGCGGTGAAGCGCTGGTCGCGGTCGATCGCGAGCTCGGCCTCGGTCACGCTGTCGCGGCCGTGCACTTCCGAGAGGAAATTCTCCGAGCGGTCGGCGCGCCATTTGACCGGCCGCCCGAGCGCGCGCGCCGCGAAGCACAGCGCAGCGTGCTCGGGGTAGGCGTAGCCGCGCGCGCCGAAGCCGCCGCCGAGGTCGGTGCACACGATGCGCAGCCGGCCTTCGTCCATCTTGAACACTTTGGCCAGCTGTCCGCGCACGGTGTGCGTGTTCTGCGTCGGGCAATAGAGCGTGAAGCGGCCGCTCGCGGGGTCGAACTGTGCGGCAAGCGCGCGCGGCTCGAGCGGGTTGGCGACCACGCGCTGGTTGACGACCCTGAGCTTCACCACACGCGCGGCGGCGGCGAACGCGGCGTCGCTTTGCGCGCGCTCGCCCATGCGGTAGATCGCCGCAATGTTGCCGTACTCGGGAGTGAACGCGGGCGGCCACACCACCGGGCCCTTGCCGCTGGCCGAAGTCGGCAGGTCGGCGACCGCCGGCAGCGGCTCCCATTCGATCTCCACCAGCTCGGCCGCGTCGCGCGCCTGCTCGCGCGTCTCGGCCACCACCATCGCCACCGCATCGCCGACGAAGCGCGCGACATCCACTGTCAGCGCGTGGCGCGGCGGCACCGTCATGTCGGCACCGTCGGGGCGCTTGTGCAGCTGAGTGAACGGCACCGGCGCGAGGCCGGCGGCGACGATGTCGGCGCCGGTGTAGACCGCGAGCACGCCGGGCGCGGCGCGCGCCGCGGCCGTGTCGAGCGCGGCGATCCTGGCGTGCGCGTGCGGCGAGCGCGTGAACGCGGCGTGCGCCTGGCGCGGCAGCTCGACATCGTCGGTGAAGCGCCCCTGCCCGGTGAGAAGCTTCTGGTCCTCGAGCCGGCGCAGCGGCTTGCCGATCCACTGGCTGGCGCCGGGCTGAACTGCGTTTTCGTCTGACATTGCGTTGACTGCCTCCCTGGACGACATCGTAGCGCGGCGGCGGCGGGCTTCGCGAGCCGACTTGCGAACCTGCCGCCGCCGGATGTGCGCCAGCGGGCGATTCTGCGATCATCCGGGCGATGACGCTCCAGATCGAATGCGCGGCGCGCGGCGCCGACCGGCTCGGCGAGTGTCCGCTGTGGGACGAGCGCGGGCGCGAGCTGTGGTGGGTCGACATCCTCGGCCCGGCGCTCAGGCGGATCGATCCCGCGCGCGGGTCGGTGCGCGCGCTCGAGCTGCCCGAGCCGATCGGCAGCTTCGCCTTTCGCGGTGCGGGCGGCATCGTGGCGGCGATGAAATCGGGCCTGTATTTTCTGAATCCGGACGACGGCAAGCTCGAGCGCGTCGCGCAGCCCGAGCCCGGGCTGCCGCAGAACCGCTTCAACGACGGGCGCTGCGACCGCGACGGTCGCTTCTGGGCCGGCACCATGAAGGACGCGAGACCCCGCGCGCCCGCGGGAGCGCTCTACCGGCTGGACGCGGACGGGCGCTGTACGCGCCAGCGCGAAGCGCTCTTCGTGCCCAACAGTCTGTGCTGGAGTCCGGACGGCAAGACCATGCATCTATCGGACACGCACCGGCACGTAATCTGGGCCTTCGACTTCGATCGCGGCACGGGAGACATCTCGCGCGAGCGCGTGTTCGCCGAGGCTGACGACCTGCACCCCGATGGCGCCTGCATCGACGCCGAAGGCTGCCTGTGGAGCTGCCAGTACGGCGGCTGGCGCATCGTGCGCTACACGCCGGCCGGAAAGATCGACCGCGTGATCGCGCTGCCGATTGCCAACCCGACCTGCTGCTGCTTCGGCGGCGCGGCGCTCGATACGCTCTACGTCACCAGCGCGACCCAGAAGCTCGCGCCCGACGAGCTCGCCAAACAGCCGCTCGCCGGCAGCGTGCTGGCGCTGCGCCCCGGGACCAAAGGCTTGCCCGAGGCGCGCTACGCGGGCTGATGCTCGCCCAGGTCTTCGTTTGTACCGCGACGCCCGTCGCGGGTAAACTCCGAGCCTCACGCCGGTACCACAATACACATTCGGTGCGGAAATCATCCTGGGAGGGATTCGTGAAGTCATTCAGAAGCATATTAGGTCCCGCGGCCTGCGTTTGCGCCGCCTTCGCGCTGCTCGGCGCCGCAAGCGCGCGCGCAGACGAGGCGATGAACGCGCTCTACCAGAAGGCCAAAGTCGAGGGCAAGGTGGTGATGTACACCTCGGTGCCGACCTTCATCGTCGATCAGTGGCGCAGCCAGTTTGAAGCGCTCTACCCGGGGGTCAAGCTGGAGTACTTCCGCAGCGGCACCGGCAAGGTGCTCGCGCGCATCGACGCGGAGAAGAGCGCCGGACAGCTGCACGGCGACCTGGTCTGGGTAGCGGACGCGACGGCCTACCCGCACTTCGCCAAAGAGGGGATGCTGGAGAGCTACAAGACACCCGAGTGGGACCACATCCCCTTCGGCAAGGACCCCGGCGGCTACTACGTCACCGGCCGCATTCTGGCCGGCGTGATTTTCGCCAACACGAAGGAGATGCAGGAGCCCCCGGCAAGCTGGGCCGATCTCGCGCAAGCGAAATACAAGGGCAAGGTGGCGATGGCTTCGGCGGTCGTTTCCGGCTCGACCACGGTGATGGTGAGCGGTCTGGTGCACGACGCGGGCCTCGGCTGGCCCTACTTCCAGAAGCTGAAGGACAACGGCATCCTGATTCTGCAGGACGTGCCGGACGTTGCACGCGCCGTCGCGAGCGGCGAGCGGCCGCTGGGAATCACGCTCACGATGTACAAGTACCAGGCCGAGTACAAGGATTCCCCGGTGAAGATGGTGTTCCCGAAGGAAGGGCCGATCCTGATGCCTTCGCCGATGGGGTTGTTCGCGAAGTCCGAGCACCCCAACGCCGGCCGCCTGCTGTACCGCTTCTTGCTGTCGAAGCAGGCGCAGGCCGTGCTCGCGCAGCACGGCATCTATCCCGCGCGCGACGACGTCGCCGCTCCGGAGGGCCTGCCGCCGCTGGCGCAGGTCAAGCAGCACGCGATCATTCCCGACGCTGACTGGATGATCGCGAACTGGACCGATGTGAAGTCGCAGTGGCGCGGCATGTTCGGCCGCTGAGCCGGACGCGCGCGAGCGCCGGGGAGCGCAGCGTGGGCGCCGCGCTCGGCCGGCAGGGATGGTTCGCCCCCGCGGCGCTGGTGCTCGGCGGCGGGTTTCTGTTTCTGTCGTTTTACCCCTATGCGCGGCTGGTGCTCACCAGCCTGCGCGCGGGCGGCGTGCTCTCGTCCGCGCACTACCTGAGCGTCGCCAAGCACGACTATCTGCTGCGCACTCCCCTGCTGCATTCGCTCGCGGTCAGCGCCGCCACCGCGCTGCTGGCGACCGCGATCGGCACGCTGCTGGCGTGGCTCGCGGTTCGCACCGACTTGCCCGAGCGCCGGGCGCTGACCGCCTTCGTCGCCATCCCGCACATCGTGCCCTCGTTCCAGCTGGCGTCGTCCTGGATCGTCCTCTTCGGCGACGCGGGCATCGTGCAAAACACGACCGGCCTCACGCCCTTCGCCGCCTACGGCGTGGCGCCGCTGGTCGCGGTGCAGACGATCCACCTCACGGTGTTTTCGTTCCTCAACGTGGCCGGCGCCCTCGGCTCGCTCGACTCGAGCCTCGAGGAGGCCGCGCGCGTCTGCGGCCTGCGCGGCTGGCAGGTGCTGCGGCGGGTGACCTTCCCCCTCATACTGCCGTCGATCCTGTCCGGCATGCTGCTCGCCTTCGCCTACTCGATGGCCGAGTTCGGCGCCCCGATCCTGCTTGCCGCGCCGGCCGGGTACGGCACCTTGACGACGCAGATCTACGAGCTGTCGACCGCACCGCCGCTGCAATTCGGGGAAGCCGCGGTACTCTCGCTCGTGCTCGGCGTGCTGGCGCTCGCGACCATGCTGTTCAACTTGCGCCTGCTCGCGCGCGGCAGCTTCGTCACGGTGTCGGGCAAGGCGAGCTCCGGCGAACCGGCGCGCCTGGGCGCGCTGCGCGCGCCGCTCGCCGCGCTCGTCTGGCTGTGGGCGGGCGCGACGGCGCTCGTGCCGCTCGCCGCACTCGTGCTGATCAGCCTGCTCGGGTCCTGGGGTCGCGGCTTCGGCCCGGACAATCTGACCCTGGCCCACTATGCCACCATGCTCGCTTCCAACACGCTCACCAGCGCGTTGTGGAACTCCGTCGGGCTCGCGCTCGGCGCTGCGGCGCTCGCGACCACTGTCGGCTTTATCGCCGCCTACGGCGCGGTGCGCCTGAAGACCTCGTGGGGCGCGCTGCTCGACCGCATGAGCTTCGTCAACTTCGCCACGCCCGGCCTGGTGCTCGGGATCGCATTCGTGCTCGCGTTCAGCGGCCCTCCGGTCAACCTGTACGGCACCTACTGGATCCTGCTGTTCGGGTACTTCGTGCGCTTCGCCGGCCTGAGCGTGCGCGGCGTGAGCGCCAACCTGCGCCAGCTCTCGGCCGAGCTGGAAGAGGCCGGTGCAGTGTGCGGGCTCGGCCGCAGCCGGGTGCTCGCGCGCATCACGCTCCCGCTGCTGCGCGAGAGCCTCGCGGCGGGGTTCCTGCTCGTCTTCGTGAACGCCATTAAAGAGGTATCGATGACCAGCCTGCTCGCCAGCCAGGGAACGGAAACGCTCGCCTACGAGGCGTTTCTGCGCTACACGGACGGCGACTTCACCGTCGGCAGCGCCTACAGCGTGCTGATGGTGGCGCTCGCGCTGGTCGGGTCGTTGATCATCGCGCGCAAGTCGCGTCTCGCCAGCGGAGTGCTCTCGACATGAAGATCGTCCTCGAATCCGTCTCCAAAACGTACGGCGCCACGCCCGCGGTGCGCGCGCTCGACCTCGAAATCGGGAGCGGCGAGCTGTTCACCCTCATCGGACCGTCGGGCTGCGGCAAGACCACCACTCTGCGCATGGTCGCCGGGCTCATCCAGCCGGGCGCCGGGCGCATCCGGTTCGGCGCGACGCTGGTCGCCGACCCCGGCGCCGGCGTATCGGTGCCTGCCGAAGCGCGCAATCTGGGGATGGTGTTCCAGTCCTATGCCCTGTGGCCGCACCTCAGCGTCTATCGCAACTGCAGCCTCGGCCTCGAAGCGCGCGGCCTGCGCGCCGAAGACACGCGGCGCCAGGTGGATGAAGCCCTGACGATGGTGGGTCTGGCGGGCATGGCGGCGCGCTTTCCGCATCAACTGTCCGGCGGCCAGCAGCAGCGCGTCGCGCTCGCGCGCGCTGTGGCGCTGCGGCCGCAAGTGCTGCTGTTCGACGAACCGCTGTCGAACCTTGATGCCGCCCTGCACGAGCAGATGTGCGCCGAAATCCGCGACGTGCAGCAACGGCTGGGGATCACGACGATCTACGTCACGCACAATCAGGCCGAAGCGATGATGGTCTCCGATCGCATCGGCGTGATGCGCGACGGGGCACTGATCCAGGTCGGCACGCCGGAGCGGATCTACCTGCAGCCGTGCGACGAGTTCGTGGCCGCCTTCTTCGGCAAAGCCAACCTGCTCCGGGGAGACGGCGCCGGGCGCCAGCTGCGCGTCGCCGGTCGGGCGTTCGACCCGAGCGCCGCGGCCACGGCGGAAGCCGCGACGCTTCTGATCCGGCCCGAAGCGATCGCTTTCGCGGACAGCGGCCCGAACCTGTTCGAAGGGGAGATCCTGAGCGCATCCTTCCTCGGCAGCCACGTGCAGTACGAGGTGCGCATCGATGCGCTGCAGACCACGCTGCGGGTGCAGACCCTCACTTCGGGGCCGCTGCGCTCGGGGCGGGTCCGGCTGAGCTTGCCGCCGGAGCGGCTGCTTGCGCTCGGGCACGCAGACTGACGCGGCGCGCCCCGCCTCGTTTCATGCCGGCAATCCTCGAAGTCATCCTCTCCCCGACCGAACTGGCGGGGCTGCGCCAGCGCGATCTGCGCGATTCGGTGTGCGTGGTGTTCGACATTCTGCGCGCGACCAGCAGCATGGTGACCGCACTGGCCAACGGCGCCGAAAGCATCATCCCGGTGGCCGACATCGAGCAGGCCGTGGCGCTTCGAAGACAGCGCCCCGATGTTCTCCTCGCCGGGGAACGCGACGGGCTGCGCATCGGCGCTGCGCTGAGCGGCGGCGTCGAGTTCGATCTGGGAAATTCGCCGCGCGAGTTCACCGCTGCCAAAGTGGGCGGCAGGTGCGTCGTCATGACGACGACCAACGGCACGCTTGCCCTGCGCGCCTGCGCCGGCGCCCGGCACGTGCTGGCGGCCGGCTTTCTCAACCTGGGCGCCGTGATCGGGTGGCTGCGCGCGCGCAAGCCCGCTCAGCTGATCCTCGTGTGCAGCGGCACGCACGAAGAGCCTGCGCTCGAGGACGTTCTCGCCGCCGGCGCGATGTGCCAGGCCCTGATGCCGGATTTTGCCGATGGCCGGGTTTCCGACGGCGCCGAAATCGCGCGCCGTCTCTACCCCCAGTTCGAACGCGATCCGTGCGAGGCCGCGCGCCATTCGCGCAACGGCCGGCGCCTGCTCGCGCTGCCCGAGCTGCGCGACGACGTCGCGCTGTGCTTCGCCCGCGACCGCTACGGCCTGGTGGCCGAGATGTCGGCCGACGGTGCGCTGCGTCCCGCGTTCACCCCAGCGTAGGCATGTGAAAGCCCGCCGCCGGGGTGTCCTGGTGCGGCCAGCGTTCGGTGACGACCTTGGTGCGGGTGTAGAACTTCACCCCCTCGACGCCGTGCACATGCAGGTCGCCGAAAAGGGAGTTCTTCCAGCCGCCGAAGGAAAAGAACGCCACCGGCACCGGAATCGGCACGTTGATGCCGACCATGCCGACCTGGATCTCGTTCTCGAAGCGCCGCGCCGCGCCGCCCGACTCGGTGAAGATGGCTGTGCCATTGGCGTAGGGGTTCGCGTTCACCAGCGCGATCGCTTCTTCGAGCGAATTCGCCCGCAGCACGGCGAGCACCGGACCGAAGATCTCCTCCCGGTAGATCTTCATCCCCGGCTTCACGTCGTCGAACAGCGTGGTGCCGAGGAAGAAGCCGTCCTCGGGCAGCGCCTGCGCCCGGCCGTCGAGCACCAGCTTCGCGCCTTCCTTGACACCCTGCTCGATAT
>JBOIFB010000116.1:0-8673 GCA_050741415.1 Burkholderiales bacterium
GCGCAGCACCGCCACTGCGGCCATGCGCTGCAGCCTGGGCACCGCGAGCGCCGAGGTGATCGGGATCACCGCCACCGCGATCCCGAACAGCAGCGTCTTGAGCCCCAGCCCGACTGCGGCCACCGGGGCGAATACCTTGCCGGTGATGCGCAGGAACTGCGCCAGGCCCCAGGGCGAGGCGCCGTACATCTCGTAGTAGGTCAGCAGCAGAGCGACTGCGCAGTTGAGGAAGGCGAGCAGCGTCACCGCCAGCGCGCTGCCGATCACGCGCGGCACCAGCTCGTGGCGCAGCGGATCGCGCCCGGCGCGCTGCAGGGCGTCGAGGTCGCCGCGGATATGCATCAGCACCACCTCGGTGTTGATCGCCGCGCCCGAGCGCAGCCCGACGAACAGCGCCGCGAACAGCGGAATGAGCTCGAGCACCAGCACCCTCACAGTGAGCTCGAGCGCGTATCCCGACAAGCCGTAGTCGTTCGAGCTGCGGATCACGATCCGGATCAGCACCCAGGAGAGCGCGCCGCATACCAGGGTGAACCCGGGCAGGATCTGCCAGGCCGAAAAGTAGATCTGGCGCGCCGCGATCCGGCGCGTGGTCGGGTCGTAGGCCGACGGCGACAGAGCGGTCGCGAACGCCACCGCGGCGAACCCGGCGCGGCGCAGCCTGGAGACGATCGGCTCCATGCGCTCAGCTGAACAGCTTCCAGCCGAAGCCGGCGCATTCGGCGCAGACCTGGGTCCCGACGATGCCCGTGCCGCCGCAGGGCTCGCATCCGTCCCAGATGTACGACAGGTCGCTCTTGTACACGCCGTAGCAGCGCCGGCCGTTAAGCGTGCTGCGGCAGCGGTTGTTGAGCGACTCGTGCAGCTCGGCCGGCGCCCTGCAGACGGTGCACGCGCCCGCCGGCTTGAGTTTCTTGACTTGCCGCATGGTGCAAGTATAGAAGGAACGAAGCGATGAACCTGAAAGCACTCAATAAGCCGCTGGTGTGGGGCATCGCCGCGGCGCTGGTCCTGGTCGCGGGCCTGGGCGCCTGGTGGGGCTACGCGGGATACCGCCAGCGCAGCCTGCAGCAGGCGGTCGTGCCGCAGCTGCAGGCGGCCGACGCGCGCCTGCGCGCGGCGCTCGGCGCTGCGCTCGAGCCCGACCCGGCGCAGGCCGAGCAGGCCGCGGCGCAGCTCGACGCGACGGCGCAGGAGATCGAAGCGCGGCTCGCGGCGCTGCGCGCGCTGGACGCGGCGCCCGACCGGGCGCGGGTCGCCTCCGCCGAGGAAGCGATGGACGATGCAGCCGCGATCGTGCGCCGGCAGGCGGCCGTGATACGAGCCGGCCTCGCGTTCGCCGAGGCGCGCGACGCGCTCGAGGCGCACATGCGCGGCGCTCGCTCGCGCTCCGGCGGCTGGGTGAGCGAGGCGATCGAGCTCAAGCGCAAGATGGGCAAAGCCTACTTCGACTACAGGCTCGCCCTCGACGCGCTGGCCGCACGGCTGGGCGACGTGCCGGACCAGGACCTCGCCGCGCAGGTGCGCGCGCGCATCGACGCCGCGCTCGAGCACGCCACCGGCGCGCGCGCCGCGGCGGGCAGGCTGTGAGCGGCCAGCCGGTCCGGCGCTAGCGCTTTTTCCCGTTTTTCGCCGCCAGGAACCCGCCCAGCATCACGCGCGGCTCCTCGCCGGCGTAGGCGGAAGCGAACTCGACCATGCTCAGCCGCACGCATTCGTCCAGCGGCGCTTCCTCCCACAGCTTGCACAGGCGCTTTTGCGCGCGCAGCGCCGCGTCGCCCGCGGCGAGCAGCGCGTCGAGCGCGGCGTCCACCGCCGCGTCCAGCTGCGCCGCCGGCACCACGCGCTCGACCAGGCCCCAGGCGAGCGCCTGCGCCGCGTCGATGTTCTCTCCGGTCAGCACCAGCCAGCGCGCGCGCCCGGCACCGACCAGGCGCGGCAGCAGCGCCGCTTCCACCACCGAAGGGATGCCCAGGCGCACCTCCGGCATGCCGAACGCCGCGTTGGCCGCGGCGATGCGCAGGTCGCAGGCCGCAGCCAGCTCGAGCCCGGCGCCGAGGCAGAAGCCGTTCACGCGCGCGAGCACCGGTACCGGGCACTCGCGCAGCGCGGCGCAGGCCTGGTGCACGCGGGTGATGAATTCGCGCGCCGTGACCGGATCGAGCGCCGCCAATTCCTCCAGGCTGGCTCCGCCCGCGAAGGCGCGCGCGCCCGCGCCGGTCAGCACCACCGCGCGCACCTCGCCCGGCAGGGCGCGCATTTCGCGCGCGATGGCCTCCAGCGTCGCGCTGTCGAGCGAGTTGAGCTTGGCCGCGCGCTCGATCGTCAGGCGCGCGACGAGCCCCGCGCCGCGGCGCTGCAGCACGACCCCGATCGAGTGCTTCCTGAACGAGTCGAGCGGGTTGGACATGGTCGCCCGGCGCTAGTGGTTGAAAGCAAAAGGATAAGCCTTTTCTATGGCCGGTTCGAGGAGTAAACTTGGCGGCATCGTGGTGACGCCCGGCGGCGAGCCGAGGAGCGGTCGTTGCAGAAGACAAACATTCGCAATCCGGACTATTTCCACAAAGTCGTTGATTGCCAATGGGCCTGCCCGGCCCACACCCAGGTTCCCGAATACATCCGTTTGATCGCTGCAGGGCGCTATTCGGACGCGTATCTGCTCAACTGGGAATCGAACGTATTTCCCGGAATCCTGGGACGCACCTGCGACCGCCCCTGCGAGCCCGCTTGCCGGCGCGGCCGGGTCGAGGAGGAGAACCAGGCGCGGCCCGAGCCGGTCGCGATCTGCCGCCTCAAGCGCGTCGCTGCGGACTACAAGGACGACGATATCGCGGCGCGGCTGCCCAAGCCGCCGGCGAAGAAGAACGGCAGGAAGATCGCCTGCATCGGCGCGGGCCCCGCGTCGCTCACGGTGGCGCGCGATCTGGCGCCGCTCGGCTACGAGGTCACGCTGCTCGACCTCGATCCGAAAGCGGGCGGCATGATCCGCTCGCAGATCCCGCGCTTCCGCCTGCCCGAGGAAGTGATCGACGAAGAGGTCGGATACATCCTCGGTCTTGGCGTCTCTTTTGTGAATAGAAAAATAGAAAGCATGAAAGCGCTGATGGCGGAGGGATATGACGCGATCTTCGTCGGCAGCGGCGCGCCGCGCGGGCGCGACCTCGACCTGCCGGGGCGCGCAGAGGGAGCGAAGAACATCCACATCGGCATCGACTGGCTGTCGTCGGTGTCCTTCGGCCACGTCGACAAGATCGGAAGGCGCGTGATCGTGCTCGGCGGCGGCAACACCGCGATGGACTGCTGCCGCACCTCCAGGCGCCTGGGCGGGGAGGACGTGAAGGTGATCGTGCGCTCGGGCTTCGAGGAGATGAAGGCGAGCCCGTGGGAGAAGGAGGACGCGCAGCACGAGGGGATTCCGATCCTGAACTTCCTGGTTCCGAAGTCCTTCGATCTTAGAGATCAAAAACTCGTCGGCATGACGTTCGAGAAAGTGAAGGCGGTGTACGACGCCAAGGGGCGGCGCAGCCTCATTCCGACCGGCGAGCCGCACGAGCACTTCGAGTGCGACGACGTGCTGATCGCGGTCGGACAGGAGAACGCCTTCCCCTGGATCGAGCGCGACTCGGGCATCGAGTTCGATCAGTGGGGCCTGCCGGTGCTCGACAAGACGACCTTGCAGGCCTCGGTGCCGAACGTGTTCTTCGGCGGCGACGCCGCGTTCGGGCCCAAGAACATCATCTGGGCCGTGGCGCACGGGCACGATGCCGCCATTTCCATCGACAAGCTTTTGAATTCGGAAATTCTCAGCGAAAGACCTGCCCCCGGAGTGACGCTCGTGTCGCAGAAGATGGGCATCCACGAGTGGAGCTACGACAACGAGATCCGCCCCGAGGCGCGCTTCAAGGTTCCCTGGCGCGACGTCAACCAGACCCTGCGCAACATCAAGGTCGAGGTCGAGATGGGCTTCGACGTCGCCACCGCCTGGAAAGAGGCGCAGCGCTGCCTCAACTGCGACGTGCAGACGGTGTTCACCTCGCGCCTTTGCATCGAGTGCGACGCCTGCGTCGACATCTGCCCCATGGACTGCATCAGCTTCATCGCCGACGGCGAGGAAGCCGGGCTCAGAACGCGCCTGAGCGCTCCGGCGGCGAACCTGAGCCAGGACCTGTACGTCCAGGACGGCCTGCGGACCGGGCGGGTGATGGTCAAAGACGAGGACGTGTGCCTGCACTGCAGCCTGTGCGCCGAGCGCTGCCCCACCGGCGCCTGGGACATGCAGAAGTTCCTGCTGGAAATGACCTACGCCGGCCCGGACTGCCGCCGGCCGCAGAAGAAAGCAGCCTGAGGACAGGAAGAACGACCGAAATGGCCAAACGCATCGAAGCAGTGAACGATTTCGTCGTCAAGTTCGCCAACGTGAACGGCTCGGGATCGGCCTCGGCCAACGAGCTGTTCGCCAAGTCCTTCCTGCGCATGGGGATCCCGGTCTCGCCGCGCAACATCTTTCCCTCCAACATCCAGGGGCTGCCGACCTGGTACGAGGTGCGCGTCACCGAGCGCGGCTGGCTCGGCCGGCGCGGCGGCGTGGACCTGATGGTGGCGATGAACCCGCAGACCTGGGACCAGGACATCGCCGAGATCGAGCCCGGCGGCTACCTGTTCTACGACGACACCCGGCCGCTGCCGGCGTCCAAGTTCCGCCCCGACGTGAACGTGATCGGGATGCCGCTGACCGAGATCTGCAACACCAACTACGTCGATGCGCGCGAGCGCCAGCTGTTCAAGAACATCATCTACGTCGGCGCGCTCGCCGCGCTGCTCGGGATCGAGCCCGAGGTGGTGGCCGAGCTGATCGGCGAGCAGTACAAGGGCAAGGAAAAGCTGCTCATGCCGAACGTGAAGGCGTTCCACATGGGCTACGACTACGCGCGCGAGCGCCTGAAGGATGCGCTCGGGCTGAAGGTGAAGCGCGCCGACGCGCTCGGCGAGCGCATCTTCATCGACGGCAACGCGGCCGCCGCGCTGGGCTGCGTCTACGGCGGCGCGACGGTCTGCGCCTGGTACCCGATCACGCCCTCGTCGTCGCTCGCCGAGGCGTTCCAGCGGTATTGTTCGAAGCTGAGAATCGACGAATCCGGCCGACAGAATTTCGCCATCGTCCAGGCCGAGGACGAGCTGGCCTCGATCGGGATGGTGATCGGCGCGGGCTGGAACGGCGCGCGCGCCTTCACCGCGACCTCGGGCCCGGGCATCTCGCTCATGAGCGAGTTCATCGGCCTGGCCTACTTCGCCGAGATCCCGGCCACCATCATCAACGTGCAGCGCGGCGGGCCCTCGACCGGGATGCCCACCCGCACCCAGCAGGCCGACGTGCTCGCCTGCGCCTACGCCTCGCACGGCGACACCAAGCACGTGCTGCTGTTCCCGGAGGACCCGAAGGAGTGCTTCGAGTTCGCCGCCCAGGCGCTCGATCTCGCCGATCGACTGCAGACCCCGGTGTTCGTCATGACCGACCTCGACATCGGCATGAACCAGCGCCTTTGCGAGCCGCTCGAGTGGGACGACGCGCGGACCTACGACCGCGGCAAGGTCATGAGCCGCGAGGAGCTCGAGGCGGGCAAGGACTTCGGCCGCTACCTCGACGTGGACGGCGACGGCATACCGTTTCGCACCCTGCCGGGCACCCACCCCAGGCGCGGCGCCTACTTCACCCGCGGCACCACCAAGGACCGCTACGCGCGCTACTCCGAGGCCGGGCCGGACTACGTCGACAACATGCGCCGGCTGCAGAAAAAATTCGACAGCGCAAAGGCGCTGGTGCCCAAGCCGCTGCTCGACGCCTCGGACAAGCCGGGGCGCTTCGGCGCGATCTACTACGGCTCGACCAGCCCGGCGATGCACGAGGCGCTCGAGGCGCTGGCCGGGATGGGCATCTCGATCAACGCCTTGCGCGTGCGCGCGTTCCCGTTCCAGGACGAGATCGGCGACTTCGTCGCCTCGCACAGCAAGGTGTTCGTGATCGAGCAGAACCGCGACGCGCAGTTGAAGACCCTGCTGGTGAACGACGCCGGCATCAACCCCGCGAACCTGATCTCGGTCCTGCACTACGACGGCACCCCGATCACCGCGCGCTTCATCACGAGCGAAATCGCGCAGATCACCCGCAGCCTCAACGTGCGCCCGATAAAGAGAGATAAAGCGGCATGACGTATCTGACCAAGCCGAAGCTGCACCACCCGAGCCTGCACAAAAACAAGGTCGGCTACACCCGGCGCGACTACGAAGGGACGGTGTCGACCCTGTGCGCCGGCTGCGGCCACGACTCGATCAGCGCCGCCGTGATCCAGGCCGCGTGGGAGCTCGACATCGAGCCGCACCGCGTCGCCAAGCTCTCGGGCATCGGCTGCTCGTCCAAGACCCCGACCTACTTCCTGGGCAACTCGCACGGCTTCAACACCGTGCATGGGCGCATGCCCTCGGTGCTGACCGGCGCCAACCTCGCCAACCGCGACCTGATCTACCTCGGCGTCTCGGGCGACGGCGACTCGGCCTCCATCGGCCTGGGCCAGTTCGCGCACGCCATGCGCCGCGGCGTCAACATGCTCTACATCCTGGAGAACAACGGCGTCTACGGCCTCACCAAGGGCCAGTTCTCCGCCACCGCCGACGCCGGCTCCAAATCCAAGCGCGGCGCCGTCAACACCGACTCCGCCATCGACACCGTCAGCCTCGCGCTCCTCATGGGCGCCACCTTCGTCGCCAGAAGCTTCAGCGGCGACAAACAGCAGCTCGTGCCCCTCATCAAGGCCGCCATCGCCCACCAGGGCGCCGCCTTCATCGACGTCATCAGCCCCTGCGTCGCGTTCAACAACCACGCCGGCAGCACCAAGAGCTACGACTACGTGCGCGAGCACAACGAAGCCGTCAACCGCCTCGACTTCTGGCCCAACCGCGAAGCGATCACCGTCAACTACGAAGAAGGCGGCGTGATCGAAGTCCCCCAGCACGACGGCAGCATCATCAAACTGCGCAAGCTCGAAGCCGACTACGACCCCAGCAACAAGATCAACGCCCTGACCCACATCGCCACCGCCGCCGCCGAAGGCGAATTCCTCACCGGCCTGCTCTACCTGAACCCCGAGGCCGAAGACCTGCACGCCCACTTCAAGACTAGCAGCGTGCCGTTGAACCAGCTCGGCGTGAAGGAGCTCTGCCCGGGTTCGGAGATGCTCGAGAAGATCAACGCGTCGCTGCGCTAGTCATCGACATCGTTGGTGTCCCGCAGCTTCATCGTTTGATCCGTCGCAAAGGCAGCCACCGGGGAATCATTGTGACGAGAACATCGTCCTTGATGATCATGTGGTGGTAGAGCGCGGCAAGCGCGTGAAATCCAGCAAGCCAGAGGATCGCATCGCCTAGCCAGGTGTGGATCGTCGCGATCTGCGCGCCCAGAGCATGCGAAGTCCCGACAAGGGGCGCAATCGACACGCCGCCGAAAAATGTCAGGGGGTGTCCCTCGAGCCACGCGCCGGTGATTGCGGTAAGCGGAAGCGCGAAGAGGAGCAGGTATAGCCCCCATTGCACGGCCTTCGCTGCGAGACCCATCCACAGTGGAACCTCCGGAGGAATCGGCCGCGTGTCGATCGCGCGCCACAGCACGCGCATCACAACGAGCGCAAAAACGCAGATTCCCAGCGTCTCGTGGAGGTGGCGGTCGAAATCCTTGGCGGCCGAGTACACTCGCTGCTCCGAGCCACCCGGACCATAAATGAACGCGGCTAGAACGAGGATCGCGGTGGCCCAATGGAAAAATTGAGCGATCGATCCGTAGCGTGCGACAGGGGATTGTTCCTGTTCGTCGACCATCAAAATTTCAGGGGACCGTAACTTCGCTTCCGTCCAGAATATCATGGCCAAAATCATCAAGACGCTTACTTGCGCTGACAACCCCGCACGCCGAGCCCGCAGCAGGTGAAGCGCACTTCGCGTACATTCTGGCGCTACTCGGTGCGCATCTATCGCCGCAGTGCGCGACTGGCAAAAAAAGTCGTGCAGCCGCTGCGCCGCGCGCTCGGGAAATCGAACGCCAATCTGCGCCAAAACGTATTGCGTCTGGAGCTGGACGCCGAATACGTCGAGCAACTCCTGCTCGCCCGCCTAGCCGCGAAACTCCCGCGCCCGGTCCGCAAGCAAGACCCGCAAACCACGTCCGCCGCCAACCTGGAGCGCTACCTCGAACTGCTGGGCGCTTCCATAGGCCGAATCACCAAACGCCGCATGAACATCCTGTGCCAAGCGTGAGGAGACCCCAGCGTTAGGTGCGCGTCACGTGCGCCGCGACGGCCAGCCAACGTCCTTGGCGGCGGGCCCAGATGTCGGTGTAGCGGCCGGAGACTTGGCGGCCGTCGGCGGTGGTGTAGGTGGTTTTGGCGTGGATGAGGGCTACGTCGCCCAGGATGCGGATGCGGACGTCTTCGGTGGCGAGGTTGGAGATGGTGACGGGTTTGGCGGTCTGGGCGAGGAAGGCTTTTTTGTCGACCAGGGAGCCCGTCGGGGTTGCTGGCGAGGAAGTCGTCGGCGAGGATTTGGTCGAAGCGCTTTACATCCGAGTTCTGCACGGAGTGGATGTAGTCGCGGTTGAGCAGCGCTAGGGCTTCCTGGTCCGGCTGCATG
>JBOIFB010000117.1:0-8610 GCA_050741415.1 Burkholderiales bacterium
TCGTCGTATAATTCGCCGCTCGTGCGCCGGGACGATGGCGGCGCGCAGGGCTGGTGTAGCTCAGTTGGTAGAGCAACTGATTCGTAATCAGTAGGTCCGCCGTTCGAGTCGGCGCACCAGCACCAAGATCCCGTCGCCCGCTGAGCGGCAACTTGCGCGATGGCAGCTTGCATTCTCGTGGTGGACGACGACCCGGACATCCTGGGTCTGCTGCGGCTGCATCTTTCCTCGGCGGGCTACGAGGTGCGCGCGGCCGAGGACGCGATCAAAGCCGGATACATGGTGCTCGCGGACCCGCCGGACCTGATCATCACCGACGTGCAAATGCCCAATATGGATGGTTTCGAATTCGTCGCCGCGCTCAAGGCCGACACCACTCTGCCTTACATTCCCGTGATTTTCTTGACGTCGGTCGAGGACGGCGACGGCCGTGGCTACGAGCTGGGGGCCGTGGGTTACCTGACCAAGCCGGTGCACGCCGATCGCCTGCTGTCGCTGGTTGCCCAGCATGTCGCCGGCGGAGCTCACCCGATCGGCTGAGCCGGGGCGGAGTGGAATGCTATTTGCAGTCGCGCAGCTCGCTTCCTTCGATCGATTGCGCGACTTCGCGCAGCCGCGCGCGCAGGGCGGCGTTGGCGTCGCGCACCTGCAGCCAGACCTTCGATATCTGGCTCACGCGCGCGCCGACCTGAGCACTTCGCACGCCCTTGCTCTTCAATTGTACAAGGCGGACCTGTGCCGCCGCTTCGCTGCGGAAAACGCCGAGCGAAATCGACCACTGGTAGCTGCCCGGGTCCTGCATCATCACGAACTCGTCTACCCCGAGCGCCTTGAGCTCGGCGGCTTTGCGCTGTGCCCCCTGGCGATCTTCCTGCGGCGGGATGTATACCCACCAGTTGGCCGTCTCCTGGACCTGCCGCTCGCTCAGCCGCGTCCCGAGCGCAAGCGGTGCGAGCAGCCTGCGGGCCGCCGGCAAGTCCGTCAGGCCGAAGCTGCCCCATTCGATGCAGTCCGCGCTCGCGGCGGCAGGCGCGGCGGCGGCGGGCGCCGCGCCGGCAGCCGTTCCGCGCGCGGGCGCCGGCGATACGATCGGCAGCTTCTGCGGATCGATCTGGCGCGCGAGAGGCTGCGGATCGGTTCCCGCGTCCGGTTGGACGTAGTAGCGGGCCCAGGCGAAAAATGCCAGGTTGGCGAGCAGCAGCAGCAGGAATATCGCTCGCATGCGGCGCTTCGCGACCTAGGACGCGGTCGCGGCCGGGCGCTCGCTCAGCGCGATGCGCGCCAGGCCGTCGAGCACCAGGTTTTCGACGTAGCGGGCAGGAACTTCGAGCTGTTCGATCAGGGCGCGCCCGGCGCCGCCGCCGACCAGGCAAACCGTGCCAGGTCCCATTTTGCGGTACATGCGCACGACGGCGCCCGCCTGGGCATGGCGGCAGCCGGTCTCGATCGCGTCCAGCGTGTTGCGCGGCGCGTCGCTGAACCTTCCTTCCTGGATCGGCAGCCGCCCGGTGTGCTCGTGCAGCACGAAGCGCATCAGGTCGACGCCGGGAAGGATGATGCCGCCGAGAAATTCTCCCTGTGCCGAGAGCATGTCCACCGTGGTCGCGGTGCCTGCGTTCACCACCAGGCAGGAGCCTTCGTGCATCGCGCGCGCCGCGATTAGCGCCGCCCAGCGGTCGGAGCCGAGGCGCTCCGGTTCCTCGTAGCCGTTGCGCACGCCGCAGCGCTCGGCTTCGCCGCGCAGCCACAAGGGCTCGGCATCGAAGATGCTGGTCCAGTTCACCAGCAGTTCGTGTGCGCCGTCGCCGGCGACGTTGGAAATGACGATTCGCTCGGGCTCTCCGTGCGTAGCGGCGAAGGGGTTGATGGTGTGGCTCGCGGCGGCGAACTCGATCAGCGATACGGTCGCGAGGTTGGCCCATTGGCGGCCGTCGTGCCAGCCCCACTTCACGCGCGAGTTGCCGGCGTCGATGGCCAGGATCATGCGGCTCTCGCCGATACCACCCGCCCGCTGCGGATCGCCCGCATGCCGGCCCGGGTACGCAGGCGCAGGCCGCCGTCCTCGGCCAGACCGTCCGCGACGCCGGCGAGCACGCGGCCGTCGGCCAGCCGCACCCGCAGGCGCTGCCCGGCGTAGGCGTGCATCGCCTCCCATTCCTGCTTGAACGCGGCCAGGCCGTGCGCATCGAAGGCATCGAACGCGGCGAGCAGTTCTGCCGCCAGCCGAATGGCGATCGCATTGCGCGAAGGCATCGGGTCCATGAATTCCTCGAGCGCGGCAATGCGGCGGCGCAGGCGCGCTTCCAGGCCTGGCGTCGCGCGGCAATTGATGCCGATGCCGGTGACGGCGATCAGCTCCCGGCCTCGGAGCCGGGTTTCGATCAGGATGCCGCCGATCTTGCCGCCGCGCACCAGCAGGTCGTTGGGCCACTTGAGCGCGGCGTCGGCCGCTCCCAGGGCGCGCAGGGCACGCACCGCGGCGACGCCCGCGGCCAAAGGCAGGGCGGCGAGCTCGCCCGGGGTGCGGCGGAATCCGCGCCTGAGCGACATCGTCAGCGCTGCGCCGACGCACGAAAACCAGCGCCGGCCGCGCCGGCCCCGTCCGGCGAGCTGCTCCTCCGCCAGCAGCAGGCGCGGGCCGGGCGTCGCCGCGTCGGCGAGCAGAGTGGAGCTGGTCGACAGGCAGGCGTCCGCCACGTCGATGCGAAGGCCCGCGGCGCGGGGACCGAGGCGGCCCGCGATGACCGCCGCGTCGAGGAAGTCGAACGGCGCGACGAGTTGCGCGGCGCCGTGCGCGGTCGTCACCAGACCCGTGCGCTCGAGCCGCGCGAGACAGCGCTCCACTTCGCCGACGCGGGCATCGCAGGCGGCGGCGAGCTCGCGCATCGGACGCGGATCCTGCACGTCGAGCATGCGCAGCAGGGCGATGGCGAGGGAATGCATGGCCGAAGTATATGAGAAGATGATCCGGGTCTCCCGCAAGCGCGACGCCTGAAGCGGAAATTGAACGTCGTCGCTCCGAGGGGAATCGCGGGAAACACCGAGGAACCCTTCCATGGCACGCATCGCGGTCGGCGGCTTTCAGCACGAGACCAATACCTTTGCGCCCTCGCGCGCCGACTACGCCGCGTTCGAGGCCGGCGGCGGTTGGCCGGGGGCCCAGTACGGCGAGGCGCTGTTCGATGCGGTCGAAGGGGCCAATATTCCCGCCGCGGGGGCGATCCAGGCGCTGCGGGCGCTCGGCCACCGGCTGGTCGGCACGGCTTGGGCGGCGGCGAGCCCGTCGGCGCACGTCACCGACAAGGCCTTCGAGCGCATCCTCGGCGGCCTGATCGAGAACCTCAAGGCGGCGCTGCCGGTGGACGGGGTCTACCTCGACCTGCACGGCGCGATGGTGACCGAGGCGCACGACGACGGCGAAGGCGAGATCCTGCGCCGCGTGCGCGAGGTGGTCGGTCCGCGGGTGCCGGTCGCCGCCAGCCTCGACCTGCACTGCAACCTGACGCGCGCCATGCTCGAGCGCGCCGACGCGCTGGCCGCCTACCGCACCTATCCGCACGTCGACATGGCCGACACCGGCGCGCGCGCCGCGCGCCTGCTCGAGCGCATGCTCAAGTCGGGCTCGCAGCTCGCATCGGCCTCGCGCACGCTCGACTTCCTCACCGGGCTGCCGTCCCAGTCCTCCTTCATCGAGCCCTGCAAGGGCTTGTACCGCGAGCTGGGAGAGCTGGAGAACACGAGCGACGTCGTGCTCTCGTTCACCCCCGGCTTCCCGATGGCCGATTTCGACGAGTGCGGCATGGCGGTGTTCGGCTACGGCGGCGACGAGCGCGCGGTCGGGGCCGCGGTCGAGCGCCTGCGCGAGGCGGTGGCCGGCGCGGAGCGCGACTTCGCGCTCGAGCTCCATACGCCGGACGACGCGGTGCGGCGCGCGCGCAGCGTCGGCGAGCCCGGTGCGCCGGTGGTACTGGCCGACACGCAGGACAATCCCGGCGCCGGCGGCAACGGCGACACCACCGGGCTGCTTGCGGCGCTGGTGCGCCAGAACGCGCCCGAGGCGGCGCTCGGCCTACTGATCGACGCGGCCGCCGCGAAGCGCGCGCACGAAGCGGGGCAGGGCGCGACGCTTGCTTTTTCGCTCGGCGGCAAGTCGGGCATCGCCGGCGACGCGCCGTTCGCGGGCGAGTTCACGGTCGAGCGGCTGGCCGATGGAAACTTCACTTGCAGCGGGCCGATGTTCAAGGGCTTTCGCATGACTCTGGGACCGATGGCGCTGCTCAGGAGCCGCGCAGCGCCGGGGGTGCGCGTCGCGCTCGCCTCGAAGAAGGTTCAGGCCGCCGACCAGGAAATGTTCCGCCACGTCGGCCTCGAGCCGCGGCGCGAGCGCATCCTGGGGCTCAAGAGCTCGGTCCACTTCCGCGCCGACTTCGAGCCGATCGCGCGCGAGATCCTGGTGGTCAAGGCGCCCGGCCCGGCGCTCGCCGACCCGTCCGAGTTCCGCTGGACCAAGCTGCGCAAAGGCCTGCGCCTGCGCCCGCTCGGGCCGGCCTACGAGGGTTAGCGCCCCGCGCCGACGCGCGGCCGATCAGGGCTCGGGCCAGCCCTTTTGCGCCGGACGCAGGGCTTCGAGCGCGTGCGCCAGGCGCAGCACGCCGAGATCGTCGAAGCGGCGCCCGATCAGCTGCACGCCGAGCGGCAGCCCGTCGGCGCTGAAGCTCCAGTTGAGCGACGCCGCCGGCTGCTCGGACATGCTGTACGGAACCGTGAACGCGATATGCGGCAGCGCGTCGTGCGGGTCGTTGCCGGGAGCGGGGCTCTCGGCCTCGTAGGGCAGGATCGGCGAGACCGGCGAAATCACGAAATCGTAGGGCTCGCAGGCGGCGACCGCGGACTCGCGCATCGCCATCACCTGGCCGAGCGCCTGCATCACGTCGCGGCCGCTGAAGTCCCTGGCGCGCCAGGTGCACCACTCGGCGATGAACGGCAACACCTTGGCCTGCTTCCCTGCCGGCAACTGCACGAAGTCGTTGTACGAGCGCGCCTCGAAGAAGCGGCACATCCCGTCCAGCATCGCCGGCGCGAGGAAGCTCGCCAGCTCCTCAACCGCGCAGCCGGCGCTTGCCAGCGCCTTTGCCGCGGCGGCGGCCGCGGCGCCTACCTCGGGATGCACCGGCAGCCCGCAGCGCATGTCGGGCAGGAAGTCGATTTTCAACTTCTTGAGGTCAAACCCGTCGAGTGCGGCCGCGTAGTCGACCGGCTGCGGCGGCAGGCTCATGAAGTCGCGCGCATCGGGGCGCGAGAGCAGGTTCATCATCAATGCGGCGTCCGCGACCGTGCGCGTCATGGGCCCCGCGACGCGTCCCATGTAGGGCGAGTGGATCGGCACCCGCCCGAGCGAGGGCTTGAGCGCGAAGATTCCGCAATGGGTCGCCGGAAGGCGCACCGAGCCGCCGATGTCGGTGCCAAGGTTGAGCGGCGCGTAGCCCGCGGCGGCCGCGGCGCCTGCGCCCGAGCTCGAGCCCGAGGTCTTGCGGTCCAGGCGCCAGGGGTTGCGCGTCACCCCGTGCAGGCTCGACAGGCCCGAGGACAGCATGCCGTAGTCGGGCATCGTGGTCTTGCCCAGGATCACCGCGCCAGCCTCGCGCAGGCGCGCCGCGGGCGGGGCGTCCGCCGCCGCGGGCGGGGTGTCCTCGTTGGCGCGGGTGCCGATCAGCGCCGGGTCGCCGCGGGTGGCGATGTTCTCCTTGATCGTGACCGGCACGCCGTCCAGCGCCGAGAGCGGCGCCCCGGCGCGCCAGCGCGCCTCGGCCGCCCGCGCCTGGGCGAGCGCGCCCTCGCGGTCGAGGCGGTACATCGCGTTGAGCTTAGGCTCCCACGCGTCGATGCGTGCGAGCTGCGCGGCCAACACCTCCACGGGGGAAAGCTCGCGGCGCCGGTAGCGAACCGCGAGCTCGGTTGCCGACAGTTCGTGGATCGGGGCCATGCGTGGTCTCCTGCGCCTGCGGCAAATATAACCTCCCTGCCAGGCCCGTCGGCCCCGGAGGCGCTTCCGTTTAGCATTATTGGAGCGTCATCCGCGATCGTACCCCGTCAAAGCGCTGGTCAAATGGGGCCTTCGGACGCTAAAGTTCAAATGCTTTGCAGCCGCGGGCGTTCCGCGGACGCAATCAAAACAGAACAGAACAGAACAGAGGAGAGTTCCATGCGTATGAAATCACTCGCCGCGGCGTTTGCCGGGGCAGCCCTGGTCGCCGCGGCCCCCGCTTACGCCGCGACCGAGATCCACTGGTGGCATTCGATGGGCGGTTCGCTGGGCGAAAAAGTCAAGCAACTGGCCGACGAGTTCAACGCGAGCCAGACCGAATACAAGGTGGTCCCGGTCTACAAGGGGAGCTACCCGGTGTCGATGACGGCCGCGATCGCGGCTTTCCGCGCGGGCAACCCGCCCGACATCGTGCAAGTGTACGAAGTCGGCACGGCGACCATGATGGCGGCGAAGGGCGCGATCGTGCCGGTGTACAAGCTGATGCGGGATTCGGGCGTGCCGTTCGATCCGAAAGCCTACCTGCCCGCGGTGGCGGGGTATTACACCGACACCGACGGCAACATGCTGTCGATGCCGTTCAACAGCTCGACGCCGCTGTTCTACGTCAACAAGGGCGCGTTCAAGAAGGCCGGCCTCGACCCGGACAAGCCGCCGAAGACGTGGGAGGAACTGTTCGTCGACGCCAAGAAGCTCAAGGCGGCGGGCCAGGACTGCGTCTACACCACCAGTTGGCCGTCGTGGATCCAGATTGAGAACTTCAGCGCCTGGCACAACATTCCGATCGGCACCGAGCAGAACGGCATGGGCGGGCTGGACACGGTGTTCGAGATCAACGCGCCGCTGGATGTGCGCCACATCCAGAATCTGGCGAACATGGCAAAAGCGGGTACCTTCACCTATGCCGGCCGCACCAGCCAGGGCGACGCCAAGTTCGCCGGCGGCGAGTGCGCGATGTTCACTGGCAGTGCGGGCGCGCAGGGCGGCATCAAGAAGGCGGGCAAGGTCGACTACTCGGTCAACTTCCTGCCCTACTACTCGGATGTCAAGGGTGCGCCGCAAAACTCGATCATCGGCGGCGCGTCGCTGTGGGTCATGGCCGGCAAGCCCGCAGCGGACTACAAGGGCGTGGCGAAATTCTTCGCTTTCCTGTCGCGGCCCGAGGTCCAGATGGACTGGCACACCAGCACCGGCTACGTTCCGATCACGCTTGCCGCCTACAAGCTGACGCAGAAATCCGGCTTCTACGACACGAACCCGGGTTTCGCGATGGCGGTCAAGCAGCTTACCCTCAACCCGCCGACCGCCAACTCCAAGGGACTGCGCTTCGGCAACTACGTCGAAATTCGCGACCTGTTCAAGGGGGAGCTCGAGGCGGCGTTTTCCGGCAAGAAGACCGCCAAGCAGGCGCTCGACGAGGCGGTGAAGCGCGGCAACGAGATCCTGCGCAAGTTCCAGGCCGCGAACAGATAACAGGACGGAGCCGAGCACCTAAGCACGCAGTGGAGGGGCGCCCCAGGGCGCCCCTCCTTGCTGTCAGAGCATGGAAAAGCGGGTCGTCTTCCGGTCGCGGTGGCTGCCGTATCTGCTGGTAGCGCCGCAGATCGCCATCACGCTCGTGTTCTTCTTCTGGCCTGCCGTGCAGGCCGTCTGGTATTCCTTCCTGCTGCAGGACGCGTTCGGGCTCAAGGTCCACTTCGTTGCGTTCGCCAACTACGTTTCCATGTTCCGCGATCCGAGCTACCTGCAGTCGTTCAAGATCACGGCGGAATTCAGCTTGCTGGTGGCGATCAGCGGCATCGCCATCTCGCTCCTGCTCGCGGTCATGGCCGACCGCGTCGTTCGCGGCGCGCTCGCCTACAAGACGCTGCTCATCTGGCCCTACGCAGTGGCGCCCGCGATCGCGGGCGTGCTGTGGGCATTCCTGTTCGCGCCGTCGATCGGCATCGTGACCTACGCGCTCAAGAAAGTGGGAATCGACTGGAACTGGGTCGTGAACGGCGACCAGGCCATGCTGCTGGTGGTGATCGCTTCGGTCTGGAACCAGGTGTCCTACAACTTCCTGTTCTTCCTGGCCGGTCTGCAGTCGATCCCGAAGCCGCTGATCGAGGCGGCCGCGATCGACGGCGCCGGACCGGCGCGGCGATTCTGGAACATCGTGTTCCCGCTGCTGTCGCCGACCACGTTTTTCCTGCTGGTCATCAATGTCGTCTACGCCTTCTTCGCCACCTTCGGCGTGATCGACTCGACCACGCAGGGCGGGCCCGCGGGCGCGACTCAGATTCTGGTCTACAAGGTGTTCTACGACGGGGTCAAGGCGGGGGACCTGGGCGGTTCGTCCGCCCAGTCGGTGGTGCTGATGTTCATCGTCATTACCTTGACGGTGATCCAGTTCCGCTACGTCGAACGCAGGGTCCAGTACTGACGGCGCGGCATGATCGAGAATCGCCCGCTCCTGGATGTCACCTCGCACCTGGTGCTGATCCTCGGCGCGCTGGTCGTCGCGTTTCCGCTCTACATCGCATTCGTCGCTTCGACCCTGCCTTACGAGCAGATCGTATCGGTGC
>JBOIFB010000118.1:0-8501 GCA_050741415.1 Burkholderiales bacterium
TCGCGCAGGCGCCGCACCAGGCCGCGCATCACCGCCATCGCCATCTCGAAATTGTCGGCCAGGCACTTGCCGAAGTCGCGCTTGGCGATCGAAAGCAGCTCGCAGGGCTCGATCGCCACCACGCTCGCGGAGCGCGGACTGTCGTCGATCAGACCCATCTCGCCGAAGAATTCGCCGGGCCCGAGGATGCTGAGGATTACTTCCTTGCCATCGGCGTCGCTCATCATCACCTTCAGGCGGCCCGCAAGGATAATGTAGAGCGAATCGGTCAGATCGCCCGCCACCATGACCGTCGCACTGCGGGCGACGCTCTTGCGCGTGACCACCGTGGCGAGGGTGCGCAATTGCTCGTCGGGAACACTCGAGAACAAGGGCACTGCTCTCAGCACCGTCGTCGACACTGTCGTGGGTACGCCCGCCATACTCCTCCCCGCTTGGTATCGCAGCTGTGAACGCCGCAATGTTAGCAGAATCGGTCGTTTATAATCGGCCGCGATTGACAGCAACGCGACCGCAGCCCCAGCCCCGCCATGGCCACCCGCCACTCCCGTCTGCTGATCCTCGGCTCAGGCCCGGCCGGCTACACGGCGGCCGTGTACGCCGCGCGGGCCAACCTGCGGCCCGTGCTCGTCACCGGCCTGGCTCAGGGAGGCCAACTGATGACTACCACCGACGTAGACAACTGGCCTGCGGACGCGGATGGGGTACAGGGCCCGGAGCTGATGGAGCGCTTCCGGAAGCACGCTGAGCGCTTCGAAACCGAGATCGTATTCGACCACGTGCACAGCGCGCGCCTGGGTGAGCGGCCGCTGGCGCTCGAGGGCGACTCGGCCACCTATACCTGCGATGCCCTGATCATCGCCACGGGCGCATCGGCAAAGTACCTCGGGATCGTTTCCGAGCAGAAGTTCATGGGTCGCGGCGTGTCCGCCTGCGCCACCTGCGACGGCTTCTTCTACAAGGGGCAGGACGTCGCAGTGATCGGAGGCGGCAACACCGCAGTCGAGGAGGCGCTGTACCTGTCCAACATCGCGCGCACGGTCACGCTCGTGCACCGACGCGACAAGCTGCGAGCCGAGAAGATCATGATCGACAAGCTCATGAAGAAGGCGGCCGAAGGCAATGTGCGCCTCGAGTGGAACCACGTGCTGGACGAAGTGCTGGGAGACGAGAGCGGCGTCACCGGCTTGCAGCTCAAGCACGCGGCGTCCGGCGCCGTCAAGAAGCTCGCCGTGCACGGCTTGTTCGTGGCGATCGGCCACACCCCGAATACCTCGCTCTTCGAGGGTCAGCTCAAGATGGAAAATGGGTACATCGTGACCCGCGGCGGACGCAACGGCGACGCGACCGCCGCCAGCGCGGCCGGGGTATACGCGGCGGGCGACGTGCAGGACCACGTCTATCGCCAGGCCGTCACCAGCGCATCGAGCGGCTGCATGGCCGCGCTCGACGCCGAGAAGTACCTCGACAGCCTGAGCGGATGAGAAATCCCCGTGCCGGCCATGCGCAAGCCACCCGACGACGACCAGGAATTCCGTCGCGCCGTCGTGGACGTGCAGCCGATCGCGCCCGCGCGGCGCCGGACACTGAGGCGCGCGCCGCCGGCGCCGATTCCGCACCAGAGCCGGCGCGACGAGCGTGCCGCCCTGGCCGAGACGCTCCGCGGGCCGGTGACGCTTGATGACGCGCTCGAGTCGGGAGAGGAGCTCGTCTTTCTGCGTAACGGGCTCTCGCGCCAGGTCCTGCGCCGTCTGCGGCGCGGCCACTGGGTGGTCGAGGACGACCTCGACTTGCACGGCATGAACCAGAGGCAGGCGGCGATCAGCGTGGCCGAGTTTCTGCGTCACTGCGCCTTGCGCGGCCGCCGCTGCGTGCGCATTGTTCACGGCAAGGGGCTGGGATCGCCCAACCGGGAGCCGGTGCTCAAGCACAGGCTCAGAAACTGGCTGACGATGCGCGACGACGTACTTGCCTTCTGCCAGGCGCCGCAGGTGCACGGCGGCAGCGGCGCCGTGCTCGTGCTGCTGAAGGCTCGGACCTAGACTGCGGACTCGTTGATTTCGCCGGTGCGGATCCGGACCACGTGCTCGACCCCCGTGACAAAGATCTTGCCGTCGCCGATCTTGCCGGTGCGCGCGGCCTTGACGATCGCCTCGATCGCGGGCTCGACCTGGTTGTCCGCCACTACGACTTCGATCTTCACCTTGGGCAGGAAGTCGACCACGTACTCCGCGCCCCGATACAGCTCGGTGTGCCCCTTCTGCCTGCCGAAACCCTTGACTTCCGTGACGGTCAACCCGGTCACTCCGACTTCCGAAAGCGATTCGCGCACTTCGTCGAGCTTGAAAGGCTTGACGATGGCTTCGATCTTTTTCATGCATTTGCCTCCCGGCGGCCAACCCGCCGACCGGGCCGATTGTAACGCGCCCTGCCTCCGCGTTGCGCTTGCGGCACGGCCCCGGCGTCCGGAATAATCGGCGCATGGCGGATTACGCCCGCGTGGGCTCGCTCGAAAGTCTCGATATCGTCGAATCGCTCAGCGGCGTCGAGCCGGAGGACTGGAATCGGCTGGCCGGATCCAATCCGTTCGTGCGCCACGAGTTCCTTTCGGCCTTGATCGACACCGGGTGCGCCAGCGCGCGCACCGGCTGGGTCCCGCGCTTCCTACTGCTGCGACGCTCCGGCGCGCTGGCGGGGGCGATGCCGCTGTTCCTGAAGTCGCACTCCTACGGCGAGTACGTGTTCGACTGGGCCTGGGCCGACGCCTACGCGCGCCACGGCCTGGAGTACTACCCCAAGCTGCTCGGCGCGGTGCCGTTCACCCCGGTCAGCGGGCCGCGCCTGCTGGCAGCCTCGGAGCGCGAGCGCGAGGCGCTGCTTGGGGCCGCGCTCGAGCTGGCGCGGGACAGCTCCTCGCTGCACGTGCTGTTTCCTACCGAGGATGAGGCGCGCCTGATGCAGCGCCAAGGCATGCTGTTGCGCCGCACGGTCCAGTTTCACTGGCGCAACGAAGGCTACGCCGATTTCGAGGCATTCCTCGCGCGCCTGACGCACGCCCGGCGCAAGAACATCCGCCAGGAGCGCCGGCGAGTGCGCGAGGCCGGCGTCACGCTGCGCTGGCTGCGCGGAGCCGAGATCGAGCGCCGCCATTGGGAGCTGTTCCACCAAGGTTACTGCGGCACCTATGCGGCGCACCGCTCCAGCCCCTACCTGAATCTTGAGTTCTTCCTGCGCATCGGCGCGACGCTGCCGGAACACATCCTGATGATCTTGGCGGAGCGCGGAGGCGCGCCAATCGCGTGTTCGCTCTGTCTGGTCGACGCCGAGGCGGTCTACGGCCGCTACTGGGGTGCGCTGGAGCACGTTCCGCTGCTGCACTTCGAGTGCTGCTACTATCAGGCGATCGAGTATGCGATCGCGAACGGCCTGAAATATTTCGAGGGCGGGGCGCAGGGCGAGCACAAGCTGTTCCGCGGCCTGATGCCGGTCGAAACGGTTTCCGCGCACTGGCTGGCGCACCCCGCTTTCGCACGCGCGATCGAAGACTACCTCGAGCGCGAGACGAGCGGCATCGGACGCTACGTGAACGAGCTCAACGAGCACACGCCATTCAGGCAAGGCTGATCGGCGCGGCATTCACCGGGAGGAGGATGACATGCGTCTGGAGAACAAGGTCGCGATCGTTACCGGCGCCGGCAGCGGCTTCGGCGAAGGGATCGCCTCGCGCTTCGCGCGCGAGGGCGCAAAGGTGCTCGTCAACGACATCGACGCGAGCGCCGGCGAGCGCGTCGCCGATGCGATCCGCAAGGCGAACGGCAGCGCCCACTTCGTACAGGCCGACGTGACGCGCGACGCCGACTGGGCGCGCCTGGTGCAGAGCGCCGAATCGAAATTCGGGCGCTTGGACGTGGTGGTCAACAATGCCGGCTGGACCCACCGCAAGAAACCCTTCCTCGAGGTGACCGAGGCCGAGTTCGACAAGGTCTACGCAGTCAACGTCAAGAGCGTTTATCTGTCGGCGCACCACGTGCTGCCTGCATTCCGCCGCCACGGCGGCGGCTGCTTCGTCAACATCGCCTCCACCGCGGGCCTGCGGCCGCGTCCGGGGCTGATCGTCTACAACAGCTCGAAGGCGGCGGTGATCCTGATGAGCAAGGCGATGGCGGGCGAGTTCGGTCCGGACAAGGTGCGGGTGAACTGCGTCAACCCGGTGTTCAGCCCGGAAACCGCGCTGTCGGCCGAATTCGCCGGCGGCGCGATCACGCCCGAGGTGCGGGCGGCTTACCTTGCCACCATTCCCCTGGGGCGCTTCTCGACTCCGCTGGACGTGGCCAACGCCTGCCTGTACCTGGCCTCGGACGAGGCTTCGATGATCAGCGGGGCGTGCATCGAAGTCGACGGCGCGCGCTGCGTCTAGCGCAGCCGCGGCTTCAGCCGTCCGCGGCGCGCTTCACTCCGCCCAGCAGGGCGGCCAACGGGCGCTGCTTGCGCCGGGACGGCGCGCCAATCGGCTCGCTCACGGTTGCCGCGCCCTGGGTCGGCTCGTATGGCTTGGAGAAGATCGGATCTGCCGCCGGCTTTTCGCGCCGCGCCGGGGCCTCGCGTCGAGGCGCTTCCCGCCGCGCGGCTTCGTGCCGAGGCGCGTCGTGTCGAGGCGTCTCGCGCAGCCTCGGCTCCCTGCGCGGGCCGCGCCCGCCCTCGCGCGCCCCTTCGCGCCCCATCATGCCGGCGACCGTGCCACCGTCGGGTGCGAAGCCAGGTACCAGCACCTGCTCGAGCTTGCGCTTGATCAGCTTCTCGATCGCCGCCAGCTTCTCGTGGTCGTCGGGCGCGACGAGCGAAATCGCCTCGCCGGTCAGGCCGGCGCGCCCGGTCCGGCCGATGCGGTGCACGTAGTCCTCGGGCGAATGCGGGACGTCGAAATTGATGACCTGCGGCAGCCCCTCGATATCGAGCCCGCGCGAAGCCACGTCGGTAGCCACCAGCACTGCCACCTTCCCCGCCTTGAAGTCCTCCAGCGCCACCAGGCGCTCGGCCTGCGACTTGTCGCCGTGGATCGCGTCGGCGTGGATGTGCTCGCGCCGCAGCTGGTGCGCCAGCCGGTTGGCGCCGATGCGCGTGCCGGTGAACACCAGCACCTGGCTCAGCTTGCGGCTGCGGATCAGATGGCACAGCAGCTCGCGCTTCTTCTCGCGCGCGACCGGATGCACGATGTGCGTCACCAGCTCGGCGACCGCGTTGCGCGCGGCGACCTGGACTTCGGCCGGATTGTTCAGGATCGTCGCTGCCAGCCTGCGGATTTCTTCCGGAAAGGTGGCCGAGAACATCAGGTTCTGGCGAGTCGTCGGGAGCAGCGAAATGATGCGCCGGATGTCCGGCATGAACCCCATGTCGAGCATCCGGTCGGCCTCGTCGAGCGTGAGGATCGAGGTTTGGCCGAACATCACGGTCTTGTTCTGCACATGGTCGAGCAGGCGCCCCGGTGTGGCGACCAGGATCTCGACGCCGAGCCGCAGCTGGGCGATCTGCGCGTTCATGTCGACGCCGCCATAGACCACCGCGGTTCGTAGTGGAAGGTGCTTGCCGTATTCACGGAAGCTCTCCTCGACCTGGATCGCGAGCTCGCGCGTCGGAGTCAGGATCAGGGCACGCACGGGATGACGCGCGGGCGAAGTGCTGGTGCTCGCCTGCGGAGCGAGCCGCTGCAGGATCGGCAGCGCGAAGGCGGCAGTCTTTCCGGTTCCGGTCTGCGCGCCCGCCATCAGGTCGCGTCCTTGCAGCACCAGAGGAATCGCCTGTTTCTGCACCGGCGTGGGCTTGTCGTACCCGAGCTCGGACACCGCCGCGAGCAGCGGCGGGATGAGGTCGAGTTGTTCGAATGCAGAGCTGATAACGGGACCGCCCGGAGGTGTAACGAACTTGGAAGACAGAATTATACTCCGGTCCCCTCTCGGATATTCGCATGATTCTGTTCCGCAATCTCGCGCTCACGCGCGGCATCCAGCCGCTGTTCAGCGGCGCTTCGCTCACTCTCGAGCGCGGCTGGAAGGTCGGCCTGGTCGGCGCCAACGGCAGCGGCAAGTCGAGCCTGCTCGCGCTGGTCGCGGGCGAGCTGGCGGCCGACGCGGGCGACTGCGAGCTGCAGCCCGGCACACGGATCGCGCGCATCGAGCAGGAAGCCCCGGCCCTCGAGCAGCCGGTGATCGAATACCTGCTCGACGCGGACGCCGGGCTGCGCGCAACGCAGGCCGCGATCGTGGCCGCGGAAGCCGCCGGCGACGGCGAGCGGCTTGCGCTCGCGCACGAGCGCTACGCGCTGGCGGGCGGCTACACATCTCAGGCGCGCGCGATGGCGCTGCTTGCTGGCCTGGGTTTCGCGCAGGCCGACGCCCTGCGCCCGGTACGCGAGTTCTCCGGCGGCTTCCGCATGCGACTCAACCTTGGCCGGGCCCTCGTGCGCCCCTCCGACCTGCTGCTGCTGGACGAGCCGACCAACCATCTCGACCTGGACACCATACTCTGGTTCGAAAACTGGCTGCGCGGCTACGCCGGCATGCTGCTCGTCGTCTCGCACGACCGGGATTTCCTCGACCGGGTCTCGGACCACACTCTTGCCATCAGCAACGCGACGCTGCGCCTGTGCACCGGCAACTACTCGGCCTACGAGAGGCTGCAGGCGATGGAGCTCGCGCAGCGGGCTGCGCTCGCCGTGCGCCAGGCGAAGGAGGTGCAGCGCATCACCTCATTCGTCGAGCGCTTCCGCGCCAAGGCGAGCAAGGCGCGCCAGGCGCAGAGCCGTCTCAAGCAGCTCGAGCGCATGGCCGAGATCGCACCGGTGTACGCCGCGCAGTCGTTTCGCTTCCAGTTCGAGGATCCGGAACGCCAGCCGGAGCGGATCGTGACGCTGGAGGATGTTGCCGCGGGGTACGACGACCTTCCGGTTTTGGCCGGCGTATCCATGGCGGTCGCGCGCAACGACCGCCTGGCGGTGATCGGCGCCAACGGAGCGGGCAAGACGACGCTGGTGCGGCTGCTGGCCGGCGCGCTCGCGCCCCTGGTCGGGCGCCGCGCCGAGGGACGCGGCATTGTGATCGGCTATTTCGCCCAGCACCAGGTCGAGATGCTGCGCGCCGAGGAGACCCCGCTCGCGATGATGCTGCGCCTGTTCCGCGGCGAGCGCGAGCAGAACCTGCGCGACTTCCTGGGCCGCTTCGGCTTCGCCGCGGAGCGCGCCGGGCGGCCGATCGGACCCCTCTCGGGCGGCGAGAAGGCGCGCCTCGCGCTCGCGGCGCTGGTGAGGCAACGGCCGAACCTGCTGCTGCTGGACGAGCCGACCAACCACCTCGACCTGGAGATGCGCCGCTCGCTCGCCATGGCGCTACAGGGCTACGCCGGGGCGCTGGTCATCGTGTCCCACGACCGCCACCTGATCGCGACCTGCGCCGACCGCATTCTGGTGGTCGGCGAGGGGCGCGTGACCGAGTTCGACGGCGACCTCGAGGACTACCGCCGGCTGCGGCTCAAGCAGGAGCGCGGACCCGCGCCGGGCGAGCCCAAACCCAGCCGGCGCGACGCGCGGCGCGAAGACGCCGCGGCGCGCGCGGCGCAGCGCGCTCACCTGCGCCCCCTCGAACAACGGCTCGCCCGCGTCGAAATGAGGGTCCGGAATCTGACGACCGAGCATGCCGCGCTGCTCGCGCGCCTCGCCGAGCCAGGGCTATACGCCGATGCGCAAAAGCAGCCGCTTGCGCAGGCGCTGGAGGATGACGCGCGGCTCAAGCGGGAGCTGGCACGCGCCGAAACGGAATGGCTCGAGATTTCCGAGCAGCTCGAGGCCGCGCGCGCTAGTTGAGCGTGCGCGGGGCGCCCTCGACGGGCTGCCGCACTTGCGCTTCGGGCAGCCGCAAGTCCATGTCCCAGTCGCTCTTTTTCACCGCGGACTGCAGCAGCCGGCACACGGAATGCAGCAGCACCGAATCGAAAGTCAGGGTCACACCGCTGCCTTCGGCCGGGTGCAGCGCAACCACCGGCTGGCCTTCGGGATTGCGTCCGGTCTGGATGCGGGCCAGAAGCAGCGGCGCTTCGCCCAGCGGCGTCGCGCGCGGCTTTTGTTCGTAGGCGCGCGAAAAGTCGGCGCGCGAAACCGCCTGTTCGTGCTCGATCCCGAACAGCGCCTTGCGCGCCTCCGGATTGGCCTGGGTACGAATGCGCGGGCTGGCCTCTTCGGCCAGTTTCACCAGCAGCGGCCAAAGCAGCTTGACGAAGCGCCGCGTCAGCGTCAGGCGCACCTCGACGCCGTCGCTCGCCGAAACGAGCATCAGAAGCCTGTCCTGCTGCGCGTCGTAGTCGATCTTGAGCTGGTGCAAACGCATGCAAAATTGTACCGCGAGCGGATCAGGCCCGCGGCGTGCAGCGGATTCGATCGAGCAGGCTCGTGGTCGAGCGCTGGTGCTCGAATGGGATCGAATGCACCTGCCCGCCGCGCGCCAAAACCTCTCGCG
>JBOIFB010000119.1:0-8483 GCA_050741415.1 Burkholderiales bacterium
GGGCAGGTCCGCATTGTAACTGCTCTCAACCCGCAGATTGCCGGCGGCTACGGAGATAGCGCTCGAGTTCGGTCCGCGCTGCCGAAAATTCCGTCGCAAGCGATTTAACCATTCCGCTCGCTCGCAACTTCATTTCCGCGTCGGATAGTTTTCCCAGATCGGCGCACAGCTGTGTCAGGCGATCGGCTCCCATACTCGCCGATGATCCCTTCACGGCGTGCAGCGCCGAACGAAAGTCGCCCAAATTGCGTGACGCGAGCGCGGCTTCCACCTTTGCCAACAGGACCGTGTTGTCCGCGAGATAGACCCCTATCAGCTTCTCGACAAAAGCGGGCGAGGAGCCGAGCGCCTCAAGGTGAGAAAGCGTGTCGGCATTGACGATATCGGCAGAGGCAGAATTGCGGGCACTGCGCGACGCCGGTTCTGCACGCACCGGCCTGGCGGGTTCACTTGCCCAACTCTGAATTTCCTCGAGCAGGCGCCTGGCCTCAATCGGCTTTGCGAGGAATGCGTTGGCGCCGGCGTCGAGGCATTCCTGGCGCGCCTCGAGCGTCGCGTCCGCAGAAAGGATCGCAATCGGCGGCTGCCCACCTCCCTGGAACATCAGTCGCATCGCCTGCAGCGCCTCCATTCCGCCCATGCGAGGCATGTTGCGATCGAGCAGCACGACGTCGAAGCGGCTTTGCTCGACGGCGTCGAGCGCCTGCTCTCCGTCGTTTACCAGAGTTACGTCGTGCCCACCGCGCTCGAGAATCTTGCCGAGCACCTCGCGGTTGGTCGGATTGTCGTCCGCAACGAGAACTCGCAGCTTTCTCGCGCCCGCAATGCGGCGCGCATAGTCCTGCAGCCGCACCACGCCAGCGCCGACTTCGTCGCCTGCACAGACCGAATGAAGCACGTTAAACAGCTGGCGCTTGTCGAACGGAAGCTCGAGAACGGCCGCGAAGCCGGCAGACAGCACGTCGAAGCGCGGCGCATCTGCGTCGCGCGCAACCGCCAGAATCGTCGCCGGCGCCGGATCCGGCGCAGCGCGCCGAAAGCGCTGTGCCAGCCGCAGGTACTCGCCGTGCGCGTAAATAATGGCGCTGTGATACGGCTTTTCGACACTGATCTCGCTTACCAGACGCGAAACGCCTTGTTCGATTCCCGCGACGGCAACCGGCATCGCGCCCCATCCGGCAAGGCTCGCCTCGAGCGTCTCGCGTTCCCCGACGGGAAACCCGATCAGCATTACGCGGGCCCCGGTGAGTTCGCCTGCTACGACTTCCGCGCGCTCCGGCTGCTTCGCCAAGTCGACCTCGAACCAGAACGTACTGCCAAGCCCGACGGCGCTCTCGAGGCCTATGCGCCCGCCCATGAGCTTGACGAGTTGCTTTGCAATCGTGGTGCCCAGCCCCGTGCCGCCGAAGCGGCGTGTCGTCGATTGCTCACCCTGAGCGAAGCTCTCGAAAATCCTGGTTTGCGCCTCCGGCGGAATGCCTATGCCAGTGTCGCGAACCGAAAACTTCAGCCGCACCTTCGTATCGGTTTCCTCCTGCGCCGAAACATGCAAGGTGACGCTTCCCTGTTCGGTGAACTTCACCGCATTGCCGGCCAGATTTATCAGGATTTGCCGAAGGTAGTGCGGGTCGCCACGAACGGCGGGCGGCACTTCAGGCATGATCGAAACGACGAATTCGATATTCTTCGCCAGCGCCTGAGCAGCGATGATGCGACAAGTGCTGTTGACGAGAGCATGTAGATCAAAGTCGGAATTATCGAGCGCAAGTTTGCCCGCCTCGATTTTCGAAAAGTCGAGCACGTCCTCCACCAGACCGAGCATTACCCGACTGGAGCCACGCAGCGTCTGCAGCATATCCGCCTGCTCGCGATTGAGCGATGTGTCCCGCAGCAGATCGGACATGCCAATGATCGCGTTCAAAGGCGTGCGCATCTCGTGACTGACCACCGAGATGAACCGACGTTTGGCCTGGTTTGCCGCTTCGGCGCGCGCCAATGCATCGAACAGCTTGGTCACCAGAGACTGCACATACAAACTCAACGCAGCGAACCCGAACAGCAACCCGTATCCCACAGCCCGATGGGCGTGCCAAAAGTCGCTCACCCAAAGTACAGTCGAAAACCCCGCAACGCCCAACCCGAGCGAAATCAGAAGATACTGTTTGCCGAAGCGAAAGCCGTTTGCAAACGTCATCCAGACAAACATCAGGAACAGGGGCGCCGCGCTCTCGCCGAAGTACGCCATGTAGCACGTAACAGTCGCGAAGTCCGCAGTTAACGCGAGTACGCGCCGCACGGGCGAGACGGTGGACGAGTTCAGGACTCGCAGCAGGACGAGCGCGCCAATTGCAAAGTGCGCACTCGCTACATACAAGACCAGCATACCTTCTCGAGCAGGAATGTTCCGCAGTAGATACAGCACCAGCAGCGCGGCGACTAACAAGCGCACAATTGCCTGCTCGTGTTCAGTATCGGGCCGCGCCGCCAACCGGGTCCGCAGATGTCCGAACAAGTGGGTCAGAACTCGCATCACGCGCCACCCGTCCCCGTTGCGGGTGCGTCGCTCCATTCGCTTTTCACGCGCAGCACGTCGTCGCGCATGCCGAGGAACGCGTCCACCAGGCGCGGGTCGAAATGCGCGCCGCGCTGGGAGCGCAGGTGCGCGAACGCGTCCTCGCTCGGCCAGGCCTTCTTGTATGGCCGCACCGAAGTAAGCGCGTCGAAGACGTCGGCCACGGCGACGACACGCGCGCAAAGTACGATGTGGTCGCCGACCAGCCCATTGGGATAGCCGGAGCCGTCGTATTTCTCGTGGTGCCCGAGGGCAATCAGAGCGCCCATGCGTACATACTTCGACGCGCTGCCGTTGAGAATCTCGTGCCCGATCACGGGGTGGCGGCGCATCACCACCCACTCGGCCTCGTCCAACCGGCCTTGCTTGAGCAGAATCTGGTCTGGAATGCCGATCTTGCCGATGTCGTGCAGCGGGGCCGCAAGCTCGATGGTCTCGGCTTCGTTGCGGTCGAGCCCGATCGCATCCGCGATCAGGCGCGAGTAACGCGCCATGCGAATCAGGTGGTAGCCGGTCTCGGCGTCGCGGAATTCGCCGGCGCGCGCCAGGCGCAGCAGGGTTTCCTTCTCGCGCTCCCGGACTTCGCGCGTCGCCTCCTCGACCATGCCTTCGAGAAGGCGCTTGCGATCCTCCAGCGCAAGCTGCTGCCGGCGCAGGGTGAGCAGATTGCGGCAGCGCGCCAAGCACTCGCGCGCGTCGATCGGCTTGGCCAGGAAGTCCGTTATTCCGGCGTCCAGCGCGGAATATCGCACCTTGCGGTCGTCGTGCACGGTGACCATCACGATCGGCACGTGCTCGTATCCAGGCAGGGCGCGCAGGCGCCTGACGAACTCGATGCCGTCCATGTCCGGCATCATGTAGTCGACCAGCACCAGGTCAGCGATGTGACGGGTGGCCCATACCACCGCGTCGACGGGGCGCGCGAATCCCTCCACTCCGACGCGCTCGTCGAGGCTGCGCACTACCTGCTCCAGGATGGCCCGCCCGGTCGACTGATCGTCGACGACCATGACGGTGTTTCGGGCCAACGGCAGAACCCTGATCTGAGCCTGGGCCACGCGGATCCCCCTCGGTATCGCGCCCAAGACTACGCTCGGGCCCAGAGGAAGTCTAGCAAGAGGAAAGCGTCGTAAGACGCGAAATTTTCAACCATTCTTGCATTCCTTCACGATCCCGATCGCGCCCTGCGCAACGCACCGTACGTGGCGCGAATCTGGTGCCGGAAGAGAGACTCGAACTCTCATGGTGTCGCCACCGGCGGATTTTGAGTCGGGCTAATCGGAGACAACCCAAGCTCTCCAATTTGGAAATCGCAGTGTTATCAAACTCGCGACGCTTGCCATCTTTCTGATTCGCAGCATCATCAAAGCTCATTCAGTGCCGTTTACGGCACAAATACGGCACAGTTTGTTCGAGCGCTGTTTGGCTCCCCGACCAGGGCAAAAGTGGGCACCACTGGGAGGTTAGGATCGCGCTGACCCCGAAAAGAGAGGGGGCGGCGCATCTCTGTGGATTTTTAGCAGGTGACGTTTTTCTGTCACGGTTGCTGATCGCGTTTGTACTGTGCAAGTTGCGCCCTGAGGGCATCGGCGGTGTTGGGATCTAGAGCAGCAAAAAAGCCTTCTAAGAGCTCGGCGTGTTCCGATCTCGCTATGAACGGGATTATTTCGTCATTTGGAATTTGATTTTCCTGTATCAACCAGGTCAGCGAGCCGATGCCGAAACGGCGTACACCTTCTTCCATCTGCGCGTTTACTTGTCGGTATGCCTCAACGTATTCAGGGGTCATCACAGACTCGACTGATTTTTTTAAGGTGTCGAGCAATCGCAATGCGGCAGCACGCTGCTCTTTCTCAATGTGATTGTCGTAGAGCGCGATTTCATACAGGCGCTTAGTTAGCGCGTTCGCTTGCTGTGCCGTTATCAGTTCCGGTAACTGGTGGACGTAATCACGTATGTCCGGGAAAGACATCAGTTCGACGTCCGGCACTGGTGCAGCGCCTTGAGTTGATTTCCCGTGTAGCAGGGACTTAACGAACTTGAGCATGTGCGGTATTCGTAGGCGCGTATTGCTTTCGTCGGGGACGAGCTTCAGGTCCTTGTCTTAGGTAGGCTCGGGGTGGGTCCAGATAATGCCTTCCTTCGTCTTTTCTACATCCGTGCGTTTCTCGTCCATTGCAAATGCTTTCCGTGAGCCCGTGTCCCTAGGTTGCGCCTAGTAGCATGGGCTTCTTACCATGTGCAGGTTGGCAGATTAAACGTACCGTACCTGATGATGAGGCCGCCAATTAGGGCGAACAACATAGATAAGATTCCGCCGAGTAGCGCAGTCATTGCCACGCCGGACACGTCTGGTCCCTTCTGCGCGGTAGAGCGATTCCAGTTAGAGACCATCTTCACAGTGATCCACGCGATCATTGCCACTATGGTTGAGGAAATCTGGAACGCGATTGCAATCGTAAAGAAGAGGCGCTCTATTAAACCTAGCATCCATGCAGGGAATCGATCGGCTGTTCTGAGTTCCGTTTCGATATTGTATTTTCGTCTCACGCACTCCAGGATCGGACCAGTCAAAAGGCCGACTGCGAGAGAGATGAACATTCCGAGCAACCAGCGGATGACCAGTTCCATTATGCGATATTCTCCAAGCATTGCTCGTTGGAGTAACACGGGGGCCTACGGATACCGGAGATAGGCTACGCTTGGCGCGCGCACAAATCCACAGGAGGGACCCGCCGCGGGCGCCCGGTACGCCAACGCGGCGGGGGGTGCCTGTGGAGTTGTGGGCGGGTTGATCAGTACCCGGTACGCGAGTATGCTTGGCACCTCCTCCCTTTCCCTTGTGCTCACATCATGGCCAAACAGAAATCCGAGAGGAAAGTCCCTGAGATCTCTGCAGCAGATGCCCATCGCCTGGCGCGCATCGCTAACACGGCGGCTACACATTTCCGGGGCGACTTTGGCGAGCTGGAGAGTGCGATAGGAATGCTGTTCCTTGGGCCGCTGGTGGGCTGGCGGGTGCTGATCCTTATTCACAACAAGCGCACCATCAAGAAGTACGAGCACATCCTTGGCATTGAGATTCGGGAGGAGTTCCCCGAGACCGGTCCGCTTACCGACAAGTCCGTGGGCTATCAGCTCGCTCAGAAGCTCAACGCGTTTTGGAAAGCGGTCGCCGGCGAGATCCCACTTGAGGGACGGCGGGAGCTGGGACGGGGTTGACCGGGTATCGAATACCTTGACAGGGTTCTAGGTACCCTGTAGCTTTGACCGGGTCATGGATACCCGGTCGGACAACCTAAGCAGTGGTGACAGCGGCGCGGCGAGCGGCCAGCCGCCGCAGGCGGCGGCCGCCGCCGGGCCGTTGTCCCCCCGTGGGGTAATTACGGGGGGAAAGTCAGGGAACGGGAAACCGTATGGGAGCGGGAACCCTCGGGCGGGGATTGTCGATTTCCTGAACGTGTCGTTTCGGGTGTCCGAAGATCGGGATGCGGCGCACGAGTTCCTTTGCCTCCTACAAAAGGCAACCCACGACGCGTTCGGCACCATGCAGGACAGGGGCCGGGGCCTGCACGGCTACGAGCGGTCCTTTGCTTTCGAGCGCGGGAAGGTCTTGTTCGCGCTTGGGGGCAACCGGCATACGGCGTTCCTGTCTATCCCCGGAGATGGGTGCTCCCTCGTTCCGGATTGGCCTGAGCTCGTCGGACTGCTGCGCGATAGGCTCTCGGCCCGGCTCACACGCCTGGATTGCGCCAGCGACGATCTGGAGGGTTTGCATCCGGTCAACGAGATGGTGGAGCGCTACCGGCTCGGGGAATTCAATGCGGGAGGCCGGAACCCCTCCTGCAAGCAGATGGGGAATTGGCTCTTCTCAGATGGCACCGGGCGCACGTTGTACGTGGGCGAGCGCAGGAACGGGAAACTCTACCGGGCCTATGAGAAGGGCAAGCAGCTCGGGGATGCGGCGAGCAATTGGGTCCGGCATGAGGTGCAGTTCAGCAACCGAGACCGGGTCATACCGTGGGAAGCGGTGCTTGAGCCGGGGCGCTACCTGGCGGGTGCCTACCCTGCCCTTCGTTGGGTAGCCGAGGATGCCTCGCGCATCGCCACGCTGAGGCGCACAGACGCGATCAGCTACAAGCGGCTGGTCCACCATGCCTCGGTCGCCTACGGGCCGCTCCTGAACGTCATGCGGGACCGTGAGGGTAGCGACGAAGCCGTCCTTCGCAAGCTCACGCGCCCGGGGGCTCCTCGGCGGCTTGCGCTGACGCAGCGGCTTCGCAGCTTCGAGGAGCCCGAGGAATGAACTTCGAGGGCGATGATCTCGACTGTGCGCTGGGGGAACTCATGCACGTGACCTCGCGGGCGAAGGTCGCCGGGGTTCTTCCGCACCTGTACGACCCGGCGCTATTTGCCGCGTGTCGTCGGGTCATCAATGCGCAGCCCTTCGAGGTTGCGGCTCCCCTGCACGCGATGTGGTTTGGGATGGAGCCTACCGTCCTCTTTCGTAACTGGTATCCGCGCCGTGCGAACTCTCGGGCTCGTTGAGGCGGCGCAATTCCTGAAGATGCATCCGGAGGAGGTTCGTCGTCGCGTTCGCAGCGGTCAGCTCCCGGGTGCGAAACCGGGCAAGCGTTGGGTCTTTGTTGTCGATGATCTTGCCGCCTATCTGCGCTCGCTCTATGCTCTGCCTCGGCAAGCGTTGCGAGTGACGCTGAGAAAGGAGATTGAATGTCACTCTACAAACGCGGTAACACGTGGTGGGTTGATGTCACCACGACGGGCGGCGAAAGAGTTAGATGCTCTGCTGAAACATCGGAGCGAAAAGCCGCGCAGGAATACCACGACAAACTGAAGGCGGAAGCATGGCGAGTGGGAAAGCTAGGCGACCGACCCCAGCGAACGTGGGACGAAGCAGCTCTGCGGTTTCTGAAGGACGCTGAAGGCAAGGCGATCTATAGCGACTACAAGCGGCAGATAGCGTTCTGGACCGAGCATTTCCGCGAACGCGCGCTTGAGGTGGTTACGCGGCAAAGGGCGGAAGACTTGATCGAGGCAAAGGCCAAGACGCCTGCGACGCGGAATCGTTACATCGCCTGCCTTCGTGCGCTCTTGAGGAAAGCCGCCGGCGATTGGGAGTGGCTGGACCGAGCGCCAAAGCTGAAGACGTATTCGGAGCCGAAAAAACGCGTAAGGTGGATCAGCAAGGAGGACGCAGAAAAGCTCCTTGCTGCCTTACCGGGGTGGGTAGCAGAGTTGGCCCGATTCGCGTTGGCTACAGGGCTGCGGCAGGCAAACGTGCTGGCGTTGGAGTAGTCGCAGGTCGATCTGGGACGACAGGTAGCTTGGGTACATCCCGACCAGGCGAAAGCCCGCAGAGCGATCGGCGTACCGCTAAACGAGGATGCGGTGGCGGTAATCCGCAGGCAGGTAGGGAAGCATCTGCGGCGCGTCTTCGTCGGTCCGGATGGGAAGCCTTTGGATAGCTGGACAACTGCCGCAAGGACCGGCTGGAAGTCCGGGTGCGAGAAAGCCGGTATCAGCGACTTTCGGTGGCACGATCTGAGGCATACCTGGGCCAGCTGGCACGTTCAGCTAGGCACGCCGCTCTTTGTGCTGCAGGAGCTTGGGGGCTGGGAGACGCTGGAAATCGTGAAGCGCTATGCGCACCTCGCCCCAGAGCATCTGCAGGCCCATGCAGAGCGGGTTAACCTCGGGGCAGCTGCTACGTCACAAATACGGCACAGTGACGGATCAGGAAAGAGCAAAGCAATTGCCTAAGTACTGGTGCCGGAAGAGAGACTCGAACTCTCATGGTGTCGCCACCGGCGGATTTTGAGTCCGCTGCGTCTGCCTGTTCCGCCATTCCGGCGCGCCGGGACTGGATTATCCCGGAGTTCGACGGACCCGG
>JBOIFB010000120.1:0-8442 GCA_050741415.1 Burkholderiales bacterium
CGGCTCGCGCGAGCCGCGCCGAAAGCCGCCGAGGAGCGATTCCGATGAGCCCTGCGCTGCTCACCGTCAACAGCATCGAAGTCATCTACAACCACGTCATCCTGGTGCTCAAGGGAGTGTCGCTGACCGTGCCTGAGGGAGGCATCGTCGCGTTGCTCGGCGGCAACGGGGCGGGCAAGACCACGCTGCTGCGCGCGGTTTCCAACCTGCTCAAGGGCGAGCGCGGCGAGGTGACCAAGGGCTACATCGAGTACCGCGGCGAGCGCATCGAGCGGCTGACTCCGTCCGATCTGGTCAAGCGCGGCGTGGTACAGGTGATGGAGGGACGCCACTGCTTCCAGCACCTGACGGTGGAGGAGAACCTGCTCACCGGCGCGTATACGGGCGGCTCTGCGGGCGGGATGCGCGCCGACCTGGAGAAGGTGTATGCGTACTTCCCGCGCCTCAAGGAGCGCCGCGACGCTCAATCCGGCTACACCTCCGGCGGCGAGCAGCAGATGACCGCGATCGGGCGCGCGCTGATGGCGAACCCGAAGATGATCCTGCTCGACGAACCCTCGATGGGCCTCGCGCCGCAGCTGGTCGGGGAGATCTTCGAGATCGTCAAGGATTTGAACCAGCAGGAGAGCGTGAGCTTCCTGCTCGCGGAGCAGAACACCAACATCGCGCTCAGATACGCCGACTACGGCTACATCCTCGAGAACGGGCGCGTGGTGATGGATGGCGTGGCGAAATCTCTGGCGCAAAACGAGGACGTGAAGGAGTTCTACCTCGGATTCTCATCCGGAGGACGAAAGAGTTTCCGCGATATCAAGTCGTACCGCCGCCGCAAGCGCTGGCTGTGATGGAGTATTACGACGAGCTTGAAACCCGGTCCCCGGAGCAACGCGAAGCCGCGCTGATGGCGGCGCTGCCGGGCCAGATCGCCCACGCGAAGAACAACGCGCCCGGCTTCGGTCGCATTCTCGCCGGCGTCGATCCCGGCGCGGTGCGCTCGCGCGCAGCGCTCGCCCGGCTGCCGGTGACGCGAAAGTCCGACCTCGGGGAGGTGCAAAAGACGGTGCCGCCGCTGGGCGGACTGAACGCGACCCCGCGCGCGAAGCTCGCCAAGCTTTTCGTCTCGCCCGGCCCGATCTACGAACCCGAGGGCCAGGGCAAAGACTGGTGGCGCACTGCGCGCGGCCTGCACGCGGGCGGATTTCGCTTGGGCGACCTGGTGATGAACACCTTCGCCTATCACTTCACGCCGGCCGGCTCGATGCTCGAGTCCGGCGCGCTCGCGCTCGGCTGCACGGTGGTGCCGACCGGGGTCGGCCAGACCGAGATGCAGGTGACGGCGATCCGCGATCTCGGGATCAACGCATTCATCGGCACGCCGTCGTTTCTCAAGCTGATTGCCGACAAGGCGGACGAGCTCGGGCTCGACATTTCGGCGCTCAAGAAAGCCGTGGTCGGCGCCGAGTACCTCCCGCCTGCGCTCAGAAAGTCGATGGGCGAGCGCGGCATTCGCGTGATGCAGCTCTATGCGACCGCGGATCTCGGCCACATTGCCTACGAGACCGCGCTGGCCGATGGTGCGCTGGGCGAGGGCATGGTTCTCGACGAAGGCCTGATCCTGGAAATCGTGCGCCCGGGCACCGGCGATCCCGTGCCGCAAGGGGAGGTCGGCGAGGTCGTGATCACCACCTTCAACCGCGACTACCCGCTGGTGCGCTTCGGCACCGGTGACCTGTCCGCGGTGCTCGCCGGACCCGGCGCCTGCGGGCGTACCAATACGCGGATCAAGGGCTGGATGGGCCGCGCAGATCAAAGCACCAAAGTGCGCGCGCTGTTCGTCACTGCCAAGCAGGTGAGCGAGATCCTGCGTCGTCACCCCGAGCTGCTGCGCGCGCGGCTGGTCGTCGACGGCGAGGTCGGTCAGGACCGGATGACGCTCAAATGCGAAGTGAACGAGCGTCCGCCAGGGCTCGCCGAGGCGATCGTCGCTTCGATCCGCGACGTCACCAAGCTGCGCGGCGAGACCGAATTCGTTTTACCCGGCGACCTGCCGAACGACGGCAAGGTCATCGAAGACCTGCGCAAGTACGGCTAGCCGCGCCGGCCGGCGCCGACCGGCAGCGTGTCGAGGCGCATGAGCAACTGTAACATCGGCTCCGTCGTATCAGGACGGAGGACGGCATGAGCGTAAGAGTGGAAAAGAGCGAGCGCGGCAAGGTGTGGACGGTGATCCATTCGCGCGCGCAGGCACGCAACGCCATGGACGCACGAAGCGCCGAGGCGCTGGTGGAGGTCTTCACCGCATTCAACGACGACCCGGACGCGGCGGTTGCGGTGCTGTGGGGCGAGGGCGGTTCGTTCTGCGCCGGGTTCGACCTCAAGGCCGCTGCGGCGCTCGCGGACGATCCGCACCCGATGCAGGAGATCGCCTACCCGCTCGACGACCGCCCGCCGCCGCGAGGGCCGATGGGACCCACCCGGCTCGAGCTGGACAAGCCGGTGATTGCCGCGATCGCGGGGCCCGCGGTCGCCGGAGGATTCGAACTCGCTTTGTGGTGCGATTTGCGCGTGATGGAGGAATCGGCATACTTCGGGGTGTATTGCCGCCGCTGGGGCGTGCCTCTGATCGACGGCGGCACGGTGCGCCTGCCGCGCCTGGTCGGCGCCGGGCGGGCGATGGAGCTCATTCTGACCGGCCGCAAGCTGCCGGCCGAGGAGGCCTATCGCATCGGGGCATGCGAAAAAGTGGTTCCGGACGGGTCTTCGCGGGAGCAAGCGGAAGCGTTGGCGTGCGAAATCGCACGTTTTCCGCAGGCCTGCGTACGTGCCGACAGACGTTCCGCGCGCATGCAGGAAGGCCTTGAACTACGTGACGCGATGCGCAGGGAGTGGTACAACGCTATCCTGGCGTTTGCTGCGGAGGGCACTGCGGGAGCGAACCGCTTCGCGTCGGGGAAAGGCAGGCACGGGGACTTCGGCGACATCTGACTCCGACCTGTCACGTCAACCGCAACGCAGGGCGAACGTTTAACGCGTGCCTTTTCGCGACGACGAAAACCGCTCCGCATCGGCGACATGATGCTGTCACAAAGGAAAGATAGACCATGAGAATCAAAACGCCCGCAATCCTGATCGCATCCTCGTTCGCGCTGCTGCTCGGCGCCTGCGCGAGCCAGCAGTCCGCGGAATCGCCGCAGGCTGCGTCCGCGCCGCAGGCCTCGACCCCGGCGCCTGCTCCTCAGGCCCAGCCCGTCGAGCAGCCCGCAATGGCGATGAACCCGCTGCACGATCCGAACAGCATCCTCGCGAAGCGCAGCATCTATTTCGACTTCGACAAGTCGAATATCAAGGCCGACTTTCGGCCCCTGGTCGAGGCGCATGCCGGTTACATGACCGGCCACGCGTCGGCGACGATGAGGATCGAGGGCAACTGCGACGAGCGCGGCAGCCGCGAGTACAACCTCGCCTTGGGTCAGCGCCGCGCCGACAGCCTGCGCAAAGCGATGGTGTTACTCGGCGTGTCCGACACGCGCATCGAGACCATCAGTTGGGGTGAGGAAAAGCCGCGCGCGATGGGGCACAACGAAGCCGCCTGGTCGCAGAACCGCCGCGACGACATCATCTATACTCACGAGTAAGTTTTAGCGCTTAGGGCGAGCGCGCCGGGACCGCCTCGGCAAGGCCGAGGCGCTGCCGCCGGCGCGTCAGCGCGGCGATTACGCGCGCGCGCTCGGCTTGCCCGAGTTCGCTCCAACGCGCGATTTCGTCCAGCGTGCGGCAGCAGCCGGTGCAAACGCCGAGCCGCGGACTCATGTGGCAGACATTGATGCAGGGCGAATCGATCATGCCGCGCGCGCCGTTGCGGCTTTTTTCGCCGCGAGCGCCCTGCCGGCCTTCGAGCCCGTTTCGCGCCCGAGCACGCCGCTGATCCAGCGCCCGACCTCGACCAGCTGCTCGAGGTCGATGCCGGTCTCGATGCCCAGGCCTTGCAGCATGTAGACCACGTCCTCGGTGGCGACGTTGCCCGCGGCGCCGGCGGCGTAGGGGCAGCCGCCCAGGCCCGCAACCGAGGCGTCGAAAGTCGCGATGCCCATCTCGAGAGAAGCGTAGATGTTGGCGAGCGCCTGGCCGTAGGTGTCGTGGAAGTGCCCCGCCAGCCGCTCTACGGGCACGCGTTCGGCCACCGCTTCGATCATGCCCACGGTGCGTCTCGGCGTGCCCACGCCGATCGTGTCGCCGAGCGATATCTCGTAGCAGCCCATGTCGGCCAGTGCGGCGGCAACCTCGGCAACCTTTGCCGGCGCGACCTCGCCCTCGTAGGGACAGCCGAGCACGCAGGAAACGTAGCCGCGCACTTTGATGCTCGCGGCGCGCGCGGCCTGGGCTACCGGGCGGAAGCGCTCCAGGCTCTCGGCAATCGAGCAGTTGATGTTCTTGTGCGAGAAGGCTTCCGAGGCGGCACCGAAGATCGCCACCTCGCCGGCGCCCGCCGCGCGCGCAGCTTCGAAGCCCTTCAGGTTCGGCGTCAGCACCGGGTAGGACACGCCGGATTTCCTGCGGATACCTTCGAGCACCTCGGTGTGATCCGCCATCTGGGGAATCCATTTCTGCGATACGAACGCGGTGGCCTCGATCGCGGGCAGGCCGGCATTCGCGAGCCGCTCGATCAGCTCGAGCTTGATCCGGGTCGGCACCTCGCTTTTCTCGTTCTGCAGACCGTCACGCGGTCCGACCTCGACGATTCTGACGCGCTGCGGCAGCTTCATATCGTTACCCTGGGTCCGATTCTAGCGCTTCAAAGGCGATCAGCTCGGCGCCCTCGAGCACCTGTTCGCCGGGCGCGTAATGGACTTCCTTCACCACGCCGTCGGCTGGGGCGGAGATGGTGTGCTCCATTTTCATTGCTTCCAGGATCACCAGCGGCGCGCCCTTGTCGACCTTTTGCCCCGGCTTCACCATGACCGCGATGATCTTGCCCGGCATCGGTGCCGCGAGCGAGCCGCCGCTGGCGTCCACGTCCAGGCCATGAAGCTCGTCGCGCAGAGCGAAACGCCGGTAGCCCGACTCGCTGAACACGTGCCAGACGCCCGCGTTGCGCACCGCGCGCGCCTTGAAGGCGCGCCCGTCCAGACGCACCAGCAGAGTGTTTCCGTCCAGCCGCTCGCCCTCGAGCGCGTATTCGCGCCCGGCGATCGCGGCGCGCCGGCCCGCGGCGAGGAAGTGCACCGTCACTGGGTATTGCGCCTCGGCCTCGGTGAAGACATAATCGTGATGCGAGTCCTCGTTCATGCGCCAGCCGTCGACTTCATTCCAGGGGGAGTGCGGATCGCCCGAGGCGCTCGCATGCTCGCGCGCACTGTCCTGCTCGAGCAGCAATTCGGCCAGCGCAACAGCGGCGAGCGCCTCCGGCGGGGCCGGCGCGCGCGGTGGCAGCAGCTCGTCGCGGCAGCGCTCGATCAGCCCGGTGTCGAGCTCCGCGCGCCCGAATGCGCCGCTCGCGGCTAGGCGCGCCAGGAATTCGACGTTGGTTGCCACGCCCGCGATCTCGCATGCGGCAAGCGCGGCGCGCAGGCGCACCAGCGCCTTGCTGCGGTCCTCGCCCCACACGATCAGCTTGGCGATCATCGGATCGTAGTACGGCGTAATGGTCGCGCCACTCTCGACCCCCGCGTCGATTCGTACCGCGTCCGACGCCCGCGGGAAGGCAAGGTGCGCCAGCCGCCCGGTGGCGGGCAGGAACTCGCGCCCCGGATCCTCGGCGTAAATACGCGCCTCGATCGAGTGGCCGCGGATGGCGAGCTCGTCCTGCGTACATGGCAGACGCTCGCCCGCGGCGACTAGCAGCTGCCATTCAACCAGGTCGAGCCCGGTGATCATCTCGGTCACAGGGTGCTCGACCTGCAGCCGCGTGTTCATCTCCATGAAGTAGAAGCGGTCACCGAGGACCCCCGGGCGAGCCTCATCGGTCTCGGCGATGAACTCCACGGTACCCGCGCCCGTGTAGGCGATCGCCTTCGCGGCCGCCACGGCCGCCTGGCCCATCTCGCGCCGGCGGTCTGCGCTCATGCCGGGTGCAGGCGCTTCCTCAAGCACTTTCTGGTGGCGGCGCTGAACCGAACAGTCGCGCTCGAACAGGTGCACGCAATTGCCGTGCGTGTCGCCGAACACCTGCATTTCGATGTGGCGCGGCCGATCGAGGTAGCGCTCGATCAGCACCCGGCCGTCGCCGAAAGCGGCCTTCGCCTCCCTGCGGCAGGACGCGAGAGCCGCCTCGAACTCTGCGCCGCGACGCACGACGCGCATACCCTTGCCGCCACCGCCGGCGGAGGCCTTGATCAGCACCGGAAAGCCGATCGCTTCGGCGCGCCCGAGCAGAAATCCGGCGTCCTGCTTCTCACCGTGGTAGCCGGGTACCAGCGGCACGCGCGCCTTCTCCATCAGGGTCTTGGCCGCGGACTTGTCGCCCATCGCGGCGATCGCTTCAGGCGTCGGCCCGATGAACACGATCCCCGCCGCCGCGCAGGCGCGCGCGAAGGCCTGGTTCTCCGACAGGAAGCCGTAGCCGGGGTGGATCGCCTCGGCCCCGGTCTCGCGCGCGGCGGCGATCACCGCTTCGGCGTTCAGGTAGCTCTCGCGCGCAGGCGCGGGGCCGATGCGGCGCGCCTCGTGCGCGAGCCTGACGTGCAGTGCGTCGCGGTCGACGTCCGAATAGACCGCTACCGTGCGGATGCCCAGGCGCTCGGCGCTGCGCATCACGCGGCAGGCGATCTCGCCGCGGTTGGCGATCAGAATCTTGCCGAACACGCTATTTTCCTCCTGTGACCCAGGACGGCTTGCGCTTCTCGAGGAACGAGGCGATGCCTTCGCGGCCTTCGGGCGAGACGCGGATTTCGGCAATGCGCTTCGCGGTGTCCGCGACCACGGCATCGTCGATCGGCCTGGAAGCCACGGTGCGGATCAAGTCCTTGGTCTTTGCCAGCGCTTCGCGCCCGCCCGCCAGCAGGTGCTTCAGCAAGGACTCTAGCGCCGCGTCGAGCTCCGCCGCGGGCACGAGGGCGGTGAGCATGCCGATGCGAAGGGCTTCCTGCGCGTCGAACACTTCGGCCGTGAGGAAATAGCGCCGCGCGGCACGCTCGCCCATCGCCCGAACGACATAGGGGCTGATGGTGGCCGGCGACAGGCCGAGCTTGGCCTCGGACAGGCAGAACCTGGCTTCGGGCGTGCCCAGCGCGATGTCGCAGGCCGCAACGAGGCCGGTTCCGCCGGCGAAGGCCGCGCCGTGCACGCGCGCGATGGTGGGCTTTTGCATCCGGTCGATGGTCTGCAGCATCGCCGCAAGCCCCATCGCGTCGTGCAGGTTCTGCTCGTAGCCGTAGCCGGCCATGCGCCTCATCCAGTTGAGGTCCGCGCCGGCGCAGAATGCCGGCCCGTTGCCCGCCAGCACCACTGCGCGCACCGCGTCGTCGTCGTCGAGCGCCTTGAACGTGGCGGCGAGCTCGGCGATCAGCGCGTCGTCGAAGGCGTTCCGCACTTCGGGGCGATTCAGCGTGAGCGTGGCGACCCGGTCGTGTTTGCTCAGCAGCAGGCGTTCGCTCATGGGAGCCCTCAGGCGATGCGGGGTTCGAGCGTCAGTTCGGTGCGCACCGAGTTGGCGATGAAACAATGCTCGTGCGCCTCGCGGTGCAGCCGCGCGAACTGCTCGCCGTCCGGGGGTGTGCCGGAGAACGCGACCGCGGGGCGCAGCACGACGCGCGTCATTGCCATGCGCCCCCGCGGGTCGCGGGCCAGCGTCCCGTGCGCCTCGTCGAGGTAGCGATCGACCACCAGCCCGGCACGGCAGGCAAGGTGCAGGAACCACAGCATGTGGCAGGACGACAGCGCAGCGACGAAGGCCTGCTCGGGGTCGACGCCCGCGGCCTGCGGCGCGGTGGCGGGGATATTGGCGGGCGCCGCGCCCGCCGGCACCGCGAGGCCCGCGCCGAAGGACCAGGTATGCCCGCGGTCGTAGGTCTCGTAGGCGAAATCCGGCCTGCTGCGCCGCCACTCGATGCTTGCGCTGAACTCGGCCATGGTCACATCCTGAAAATGCCGAAGCGTGTCTGCTCGATCGGCGCGTTGAGCGAGGCCGATAGCGCGAGCCCGAGCAGGCGCCGCGCGTCGGCCGGGTCGACCACGCCGTCGTCCCACAGGCGCGCGCTCGAGTAGTAGGGGTGGCCCTGGTGCTCGTATTGGTCCCGGATCGGCGCCTTGAAGTCCTCTTCATCCTGCGGCGACTTGAATTTCCCGCGCACGACCGCGAGAACGCTCGCGGCCTGCTCGCCGCCCATGACGGAGATCCGAGCGTTCGGCCACATCCAGAGGAACCTCGGCGAATAGGCGCGCCCGCACATGCCGTAGTTGCCGGCGCCGAACGAGCCGCCGATGATCATGGTGAATTTCGGCACC
>JBOIFB010000121.1:0-8426 GCA_050741415.1 Burkholderiales bacterium
CGGCGAGGCCTGGGAGTGGGACGGCGTGCGCTTCGAGCTGCTCGCGCCGGACGCCGGGGCTGCGCGCGGGCGCAGCGGCAACGACTCGAGCTGCGTGCTGCGGGTCAGCGCGGGCCCGCACGCCATGCTGCTCGCGGGCGACATCGAGCGCGCGGGCGAGGCGTCGCTCGAAGCGCACGCGCAGGGGCGGCTGCGGGTCGCGGTGCTGCTGGTGCCGCATCATGGCAGCCGGACCTCTTCGAGCCCCGCATTCATCGCCGCCACGGCGCCGGACTGGGCCGTGTTCTCGGTCGGCTACCGCAACCGCTTCCGCCACCCGAGCGGCGAGGTGATCGCGCGCTATCTCGCCGCCGGCGCGCGCATCGCGCGCACCGACCGCGACGGCGCGGTGAGCGTGCGGCTCGGCCCCGCCGGCGTCGAGGTCGAAGTCGAGCGCACGAGGCGGGCGCGCTACTGGCGCGGCATATAATCGTGGCGCGGAATCCTCCGCACCACAATCGCGAGGAGGCGGACATGGCGAAGAAGAGCGCAGAAGCAGTCTATCGCGTGACCGAGGTGATCGGCACCAGCAGCCAGTCGTGGGAGGACGCGGCGCGCAACGCGGTCAAGACGGCCTCGAAATCGCTGCGCGACCTGCGCGTCGCGGAAGTTACCAAGCTCGACGTCAAGGTCGAGAACGGCAAGGTGGTCGCGTTCCGTACGCGCCTCTCGCTGTCGTTCAAGTACGGCTCCTGAGGCATGGCGTCGTCCGGGCCCGGGTTCACGGCGATCGTGCGCGTGGCCGGTCCCGGGCGGCTGGACGAGTTCCGCGAGCAGCTGCGCTGGCTGATGGTGCGCGACGTCGACGCCGAGCCTTACACCGAGCACCACGCACCCGAGGCGCTCGAATACCGCTTCGAGCTGCGCAAGGGCGTCCCGTTCGCGGCCTTCGCCAACGCTTCGGCCGAGTTCTCCGAGCTGCGCGTCGAAGCCGAGTGGTGCAATCCGGCGCAGGGCGTGCGCGGCCGGGCGACCCTCCAGAACGGCCGGCTGCTCGACCAGGAGACCGCGCCGCTCGACAGCGGGCTGCTCGCGGTCGAGGTCGAGTGCGGCGCGCGCGGCGAGCTGTTGTTCGGCCTGGCCTGCGTGCGCGACGACGGGGCGTGGCTCGGCTACTGTGCGAGCGCCGGCCGGCACGCCTACTTCCAGCTCGACCCGTCGGGCGAGCTGCGCTTGGATGAGAACGCGACCGGGTGCTGGAGCGCGCCGCGCGGCGGGGAGATCGAGCCGGCGCTGCTCGAGCGGCTGGAGGAGATCGCGTTTCGCTTCGCCGGCGTCTGGCTCTGGTACGACGAGGACGCTTCGCCCGCGGCCGTGCTCGAGCGCAAGCGCTATGCCGACCACGGCTGGACCGTGGCGGGCGCGAACCTGAAATCGGAGCAGCTGCTTCGCATCGGCCTCGGCCAGACCTTCGGCACCCTGCCGCCGGAGGCGCAGCCGCTCGCGCGGCGGCTGCGCGGCGCGTGGGCGCGCCAGGCGTGAGCCCGGTGCCGCGCCGGCGCAGCGTGCGCTGCGTCTCGGGCCAGGGCCTGCACCGCATCGCCTACCTGGAGTGGGGCGACCCGGGCAACAAGCGCGTGCTGGTGTGCGTGCACGGGCTGACGCGCTGCGCGCGCGACTTCGACGCGCTCGCCGGCGCGCTGGCCGAGCGCTACCGCGTGGTCTGCCCGGACGTGGCGGGGCGGGGCGATTCGGATTGGCTGGCCGATCCGATGCTGTACCTCCTGCCGCAGTACGTCGCCGACGCGGTGACGCTGATCGCGCGCCTGGACGTCGAGTCCGTGCATTGGCTCGGCACCTCGATGGGCGGCCTGATCGGGATGGCGCTCGCCGCGCAGCGCGACACGCCGGTGACCAAGCTGGTGCTGAACGACGCCGGTCCGGTTGTCACCCGGGTCTCGCTCGAGCGCATCGCGACCTACGTCGGGCTGGCGCCGGCCTTCCCCGACCTCGCGGCTGCCGAACAGTACGTGCGCGCGGTCTCGGCGCCGTTCGGCCCACACAGCGATGCCGAATGGCGCTTCCTGACCGAAGTGGCCGTACGCCGCTATGCCGACGGCGGATTCCGCATACACTACGATCCGCGCTTGGGCGAGCCGTTCCGCGCTTACATGCCGGAAAAGGACCTCGAATTGTGGCCGCTGTACGAGTCGGTGCGCTGCCCGACCCTGGTGCTGCGCGGCGAACATTCCGACCTGCTCACGCGCGAGACCTGCGAGCGGATGGCCGGCTGCGGGCCGAAGGCGAAGGTGATCGAGATCGCCGGGGTCGGCCACGCGCCGACCCTGCTGCATGCCGACCAGATCAAGCTGGTGCGGGACTTCCTGCTGCCCTGATCACGCTGTCGAGTCGCCCTCGTCCGAGGCGGGCTCCGGCGGCGCGCCGGCCGGATTCCCCTCCGGATTCCCCTCCGGATTCGCCTGCGCCTCCTTCTGCTGTTGCTTGCGCATGCGCTTTTCCTCCTGCTTTCTCTTTTTCGCCAGGTCACGCTGGCGTTTCTCGAACTGGTAGTTTTGCCTGGCCAATCGAACCTCCTTCGCGAGCGGATGCAGCCCGAGTCTAACCTGTATCATTTCAGGAAGGAGGACGCGCGATGTACACGCAATCGATGGACCTGCCCGGGCAGGTACAGCTCGCGGGCGATTCGCCCGAGGAGCGCCGCTTCCAGGCCAAGGTCGACGCCGACGCGAAGATCGAACCGCGCGACTGGATGCCCGAGGCCTACCGCAAGACCCTCTTGCGCCAGATCTCGCAGCACGCTCATTCGGAAATCGTCGGCATGTACCCGGAGGGCAACTGGATCACGCGCGCGCCGACGCTCCAGCGCAAGGCGATCCTGATCGCCAAGGTGCAGGACGAGGCCGGGCACGGGCTGTACCTGTACTCGGCGGCCGAGACCCTCGGTGAGTCGCGCGGCCAGATGATGGCGGCGCTGAACTCGGGCAAGGCGAAGTACTCCTCGATCTTCAATTACCCGACGCTGACCTGGGCCGACGTCGGCGCGATCGGCTGGCTGGTCGACGGCGCCGCGATCATGAACCAGATCCCGATCTGCCGCTGCTCCTACGGCCCCTATGCACGCGCCATGATCCGGGTCTGCAAGGAGGAATCCTTCCATCAGCGCCAGGGCTTCGACATCATGTTGGCGCTTTCGCGCGGCACCCCGGAGCAGATCGCGATGGCGCAGGGCGCGCTCGATCGATGGTGGTGGCCCTGCCTGATGATGTTCGGCCCCTCGGACCGGGACAGCACGCACTCGGCCCAATCCATGAAGTGGAAGATCAAGCGCGTCTCGAACGACGATCTGCGGCAGAAGTTCGTCGACGTCACGGTGCCGCAGGCCGGGCTGCTGGGACTCACGGTGCCCGACCCGGAGCTGAAGTGGAACGCCGAACGCGGGCACTACGATTTCGGCCCGGTCGACTGGGACGAGTTCTGGCGCGTGGTCAACGGCGACGGGCCGTGCAACCGCGAGCGCCTCGCCGCGCGGGTCGCGGCCTACGACGAGGGCCGCTGGGTGCGCGAAGCGGCGCTCGCCTATACGCAAAAGAAATTGCGCAAGGAGGCCGCATGAGCGAGAAGGAATGGCCGCTGTGGGAAGTGTTCATCCGCTCCAAGCAGGGGCTCGACCACAAGCACTGCGGCAGCCTGCATGCGCCGGACGCGAAGATGGCGATCCAGATGGCGCGCGACGTGTATACGCGCAGGAGCGAGGGCATCTCGATCTGGGTCGTGCCCTCGGCCGCGATCGCGGCCTCGGACCCGGACCAGCGCGAGAGCTTCGTCGAGCCGATGGCCGACAAGATCTACCGCCACCCGACTTTCTACCGGCTGCCCGATGAGCTCGAACACATGTGAGCTTGCCCTGCGCATGGGCGACAATGCGCTGATCCTCGGCCAGCGCCTGGGCGAGTGGCTCGGCCACGGACCGCAGCTGGAGGAGGACATCGCCTCGGCCAACATCGCGCTCGATCTGGTCGGCCAGGCGCGGCTGTGGCTTTCCCTCGCCGGCAGGCTCGAGGGCAGGGGGCGCGACGAGGATGCGCTCGCCTATTCCCGCGACCAGCACGAGTTCCGCAACTGCACCATGGTCGAGCTGCCGAACGGCGATTACGCCTTCACCATCGTGCGCCGCATGCTGTTCGATGCCTACCAGCGGGTGCTGCTCGAGCGCCTGGCGGGCGGCGCGGACGGCGAGCTCGCGGCCATCGCGGCGAAGTCGAAGAAGGAAGCCGACTACCACTGGCGCCACAGCGCGGACTGGACGCTGCGCTTCGGCGACGGCACCGAGGAGTCGCACCGCCGCGCGCAAGGCGCGCTCGACGGGCTCTGGGGCTACACGCACGAGCTGTTCGCGCCGGATGCGGTGGACCCCGAGGCGAGCTCGCTGCGTGCGCCGTGGCTCGCGCAGGTCGCGCCGCTGATCGAGCAAGCGACCCTCGCGATTCCCGCGCACACCGCGTTCCTCTCCGGCGGCAAGCGCGGCGCGCACAGCGAGCACCTGGGCCACGTGCTGGCCGAGCTGCAGTTCCTGCAACGCGCCTACCCCGGAGCGCGATGGTAGACGCCTGGCAGATCCTGGCCGGCATCGCCGATCCCGAGATTCCCGTGGTCTCGATCACCGAGCTCGGCATCGTGCGCGACGTCACCCAGTCGGCGGGCGCAGTGGAGGTGGCGATCACGCCGACCTATTCCGGCTGCCCCGCGATGCACGTGATCGAGCAGGAGATCGTCGAGCACCTCAAGCAGGCGGGCTACGCCGAGGTCCGGGTGAAAACCGTGCTCGCGCCGGCCTGGAGCACCGACTGGATCGCACCCGCGGCGCGCGGCAAGCTGCGCGACTACGGCATCGCGCCGCCCGGGCGCGTGAATCTCTTTCCGCGCAGCGTCGAGTGCCCGCGCTGCGGCGCAGCGCGCACCGAGCGCGTGTCCGAGTTCGGCTCGACCGCCTGCAAGGCGCACTACCGCTGCCTCGCGTGCCTGGAGCCGTTCGACTTCTTCAAGCCGCTGTGAGCACGGCGCACTTTCATCCGCTCGCGGTCAAGGACGTGCGGCGCGAGACCGCCGAATGCGTCTCGCTCGCGCTGGACGTCCCGCCCGCGCTGGCCGGGCGCTTCCGCCACACCCAGGGCCAGTACCTCAACGTGCGCCGGCGCCTGGGCGGCGAGGAGCTGCGCCGCTCATACTCGATCTGCTCCGGCGCAGACGACGGCGAGCTGCGCATCGCGGTCAAGGCGGTGCCTGAGGGCAGGTTCTCCACCTGGGCCAACCGCGAGCTGAAAGCCGGCGACACGCTCGAGGCGATGCCGCCCGAGGGGCGCTTTTTCGTTCCGCTCGATCCCGCCAACGCGAAGCACTACGTCGCCTTCGCCGCCGGCAGCGGCATCACCCCCGTGCTGTCGCTGATCAAGACCACGCTCGCGCGCGAGCCGCGCTCGCGCTTCACGCTGGTGTACAGCAACCGCGCGCTCGACTCGGTGATCTTCAACGAGGCGCTCGAGGATTTGAAGGACAGGCATCTCGCGCGGCTCGCCCTGTACCACGTGTTCTCGCGCGAGCCGCAGGAGCTCGAGTTGTTCAACGGGCGGCTCGAGCGCACCAAGGTGGCGCACTTCCTGCGCACGCTGATTGCGCCCGGGACGATCGACGAGGCCTTCGTCTGCGGCCCGGACCCGATGATGGCGGACGTCGAAGCCGAGCTGCTGGCGCGCGGCGTTCCGCGCCGACAGGTGCACCTCGAGCGCTTCGGGGTTCCCGCGCCGCGGCCGGGGGCGCTCGCCGCGACCAGAAAAGCGTCCATCGCCGGCGCGTCCGAAGTGACCGTGATCGTGGACGGCATGCGCCACCGCTTCGAGCTCGCGCCGGAGGGGCCCAGCGTGCTCGATGCCGCGCTCAGGGCGGGCGCCGATCTGCCCTACGCCTGCAAGGCCGGGGTGTGCTGCACCTGCCGCGCCAGGCTGGTCGAAGGCGAGGTGCGCATGGATGCCAACTACACCCTCGAGGACTACGAGATCGCGCGCGGCTTCCGCCTTGCCTGCCAGTCGCACCCCGTCACGCCGGCGCTGGTGCTCGACTTCGATCAGCGCTAGCCGATGGCGCTTGACAATAGCTGCCTAGGCAGTAAGATTCGCTGCCTAGGCAGGAATCCATGGCCGCTCTGTCCTCCCCTTACAGCGTCGCAAGCTACAGCCCCGAGGAAAGCATCGGGTATCTGGTGGCGCGCGTGCGCGCCTCGCTGTTCGCCGCGGTCGACCGCGAGATGGCGCCGCTCGGCGTCTCGGCGGCCCAGTTCGTCATCCTGATGAACGTCGCCCAGGCGCGCGGCTCGTGCGCCGCGGACCTGGCGCGCGAGCAGAGCACCGACACCGGCTCGATGACGCGCATGATCGACCGCCTGGTGCGCAAGAGAATGCTGCGGCGCGCGAGCGACCCGAAGGACCGCCGCGTGGTGCGCCTGGAGCTGACCGAGGCGGGGCGGGGGCTCGCGCGCAAGCTGCCGGCAGTCGCGGTCAAGGTGCTCAACCACCATCTGCGCGGATTCAGCGGCGCGGAGCTCGAACAGCTCAAGTCCCTGCTGCGCCGCATGCTGGCGAACGCGGGCTGAGCGCCATGCGCGCCGCGTTGACGACGATCTTCGCGCTTGCGCTCGCCGCCTGCGCGTCGCAAGGCGAGCGGGTCGTGCCTGCGGCACGGGAAACCACGCCCGGCGCGCTCGCCGCTTCGCGCAGCCTGGCCGGCGCTCCGGCCGGCGAATGGCCCGCCGAACGCTGGTGGACCGGCTTCGAGGATCCGCAGCTCGACAGGCTGATCGACGAAGCGCTCGGCGCGAACCCGACGCTCGCGGTTGCCGCGGCCCGCATCCGCCGCGCCCAGGCGCTGGTCGAGGGCGCAGTGGCGAACGCGGGCTACGACCTGGAAGGCGCGCTCGACGTCACGCGCCAGCGCTTCACCGCGACGGGCATCTATCCGCCGCCGCTGGCCGGCTCGATGCAGACCACCGCCCAGCTGGCGGTCAATTTCAGCTACGAGCTCGATTTCGCGCACCGCAACGATGCAGCGATCGCCGCCGCGCACGCGCAGGCTCTGGCCGCCGGGGCGGACGCCTACGCCGCGCGCCTCGCGCTCGCCTCGGGCGTGGCGCGCGCCTACTTCCAGCTGCAGCGCCTGTTCGCCTTGCGCAAAGTGGACCAGGCTGAACTCGCGCAGCGCGAGCAGCTGGTGACGCTCACGCGCCAGCGCACGGCCGCCGGGCTCGACACCCGGGCCCAGCTCGCGCGTGCGCGCGCGCTGCCGCCGGCGCTGCGGGCGCAGATCGCCCAGCTCGACGGCGCGATCGCGCTGGCGCGCAACCAGATCGCGGCGCTGGCGGGCAGGGGACCGGACCGGGGCCTGGCGCTCGGGCCCGCGGCGCCGCGAGACACGGGCGCCGGCCTGCCCGCGACCCTGCCGCTCGATCTGCTGGGGCGGCGCCCGGATCTGGCGGCCGCGCGCTGGCGCGCCGAGGCGGCCGCGCGCAGCGTCGACGTCGCGCAGGCGCAGTTCATGCCGAACGTCAACCTGATCGCGTTCGCCGGCCTGTCCTCGCTCGGCCTCGACCAGCTGCTCCAGGCCCGCAGTGCGATCGCCGGCGTCGGCCCGTCGGTGCGCCTGCCGCTGTTCACCGCCGGCGGCCTGCGCGCTGCGCTGCGCGGCCGTGAAGCCGAGTACGACCTTGCGGTCGAGCAGTACAACGCGCTGCTGATCGACGCCGTGCGCGAGGTGGCCGACCAGGTCCAGACCCGGAGCGCGCTCGAGAACGAAGGGCGCGAACTGAAGACCGCGCTCGGTGCGGTCCAGCGCGCCTACGATCTCGCGCTCGCGCGCTACCGCGCCGGCCTGTCCGACCTGCTGAGCGTGCTGGATGCGCAGGGCGCGCTGTTCACCGAGCAGCGCGCCGAGGCCGATTTGCGCGCGCGCGCGCTGCAGGCCGACGTCGCGCTTTACCGCGCGCTCGGCGGCGGCTATCGGGAGCGCAGTCCGAACTCGACCGAACACCGGAGCATTCAATGAGCGAAATACCGCAAGCGCCGACCGCGGGGGCTCGCCGCCGCCGCGCGCTCAGCGTCCTGATCGTCGTCTTCCTGCTGATCGGCATGGGCTGGATCGTGTGGTGGTTCCTGGAGTCGCGCGGCCACGAGACTACCGACAACGCCTACGTCGGCGGCAATCTGGTGCAGGTCACGCCGCGCGTGGCCGGCACCGTGGTGGCGATCGGCGCCGACGACACGAACCTGGTCGAGGCCGGCCAGACGCTGGTGCGGCTGGATCCGTCCGACGCCAGGATCGCCCTGGCGCAGGCCGAAGCGCAGCTCGCGCAGGCAGTGCGCGAGGCGCGCGTGCTCTACGCC
>JBOIFB010000122.1:0-8424 GCA_050741415.1 Burkholderiales bacterium
GCTTCCGAGTATCTTTTCATCGCCGGCATGCTGGCGGCGGACCACGACGGCAAGCTGGTGGGTGGAGGCGACGTCGAGGCGCAGTGCGCACAGGTCTTCCGCAACATCGAAGCGGCGCTGGGCTCGGCAAGCGCGGGCTGGGGCAACGTGGTCCAGTTCACGACCTACCTCGCGCACTCGCAGGACATCGCCAAGTTCATGTCCTTTCGCCTGCGCGAGTTTCCTCGCATGTTCCCGGGCGGTGCGTTCCCGCCCAACACCCTGCTGGTGATCGACCGCCTGGTCGCCGAGCCGTTCCTGGTCGAAGTGCAGACCGTGGCCGCGCTCTGAGCGCTGCGCTAGCCGCTTACCGCGCGCACGCGCGAGAGGTAATCGTCGAGCTGCTGCGCCAGATTGCCAAGGGCGCGCGCGTCGCCGCCCTTGGCCGAACGCTCGATCTCGCGTCCGAGATCGGAGACCCGCTCGAAGCCGTAGCTCGTCCCGCTGCCGGTGAGGTTGTGCCCGATCGACGCGGCGGTTGCGAGATCGCCCGCGGCTGCGGCGGTGCGCAACGTGCGCGCGTGCGCGCGGCAGTTGGCGAGGAAGGTCGGCACCAGATCGGCCAGCCCCGCCTCCACCGTCACTACGATCTCGTCGCTGCTCATCGCCCCGCGCCTCCCCGGCAAGGAGTGTCGATTCTAGAGGAATCCTGTCCGGCCGCGCCCGCCTACGCTGCCGGAAATCCGACAGTCCCTGTCGGCGGCTCGACTGGCGCGCCCGTCCGGCGGAGAAATCGATGCCGCTCGCACGCCCAAACGCGGCCCGGCGGAAATTTCGTTAGAAAGCGTCAGGCGCAAATTCAGGCACGCCAATTGCGTTACCGCAAGCATGGCCAAGCCAGCCGAAAACTATACCGTGCTGATCGTCGACGATCACGAGCCGACCAGGCTGCTCGTCGGGCGCATCCTCAGCCAGGAGCTCGGCGTCAGGGTGGTCCTGGCCGGGACCTGCGAACAGGCCCTGCACCTGGCGAGCGAAACGGTCTACGACGTGATCCTGCTCGACCTGCTGATGCCGGGGGTAGGCGGCTTCGGGGTGCTCAAGGGGCTGCGCATGGACTCGGCCAACCGCGCCACGCCTGTGGTTGTGCTGTCGGTCATGGCGGACGAGGAATCGATCCTGCGCTGCAAGGTCCTCGGCGCGAACACCTTCGTTGCGAAGCCGGTGGATCGCGATCGCGTCGCCGAAGCGGTCGGCGAGCTGCTCCCGGTCAGCCGCGCGCGGATACACGCCAGCAGCTGGCAGCATCCCGAAAAACGGGTTTGAACCGATTGTGCAGGCGCGCCACGCAGGCGGCGCTCCTCGTCTGCGTCCTGGCGCTCGCTGCTTGCGGCAAGTCGCCGCAGCTCGAGCGCCTGGGCCCGGACGCTGCGGTGCTCGCCTTCGGCGACAGCCTGACCTACGGCAGCGGCGCGAGCGAGCGGGAAAGCTATCCTGCCCAGCTTGCGCAGCTCATTGGCCGGCAGGTAGTGAGCGCGGGGGTGCCGGGCGAGGTCAGCGCGCACGCGCTCCAGCGTCTGCCGGGTGTGCTCGACGAAACCTCGCCGCGCCTGCTCCTGCTGTGCATCGGCGGCAACGATTTCCTGCGGCGCCTGGGAAAGCAGCAAGCGGCTGCCAACGTGCGCGCCATGGTCCGGCTGGCCAGGGCGCGCAACATCGATGTGGTGCTGATCGGCACCCCCGAACCCGGCTTCACGGTCACGCCGCCGGAGTTCTACGCCCAGATCGCCAAGGAGTTCGCGATTCCCTATCAGGGCGACGTGGTCGGCTATGTGCTGCGGCACGCGGACCTGAAGTCCGACCCGATCCATCCCAACGCGAAAGGCTATCGCCTCATCGCCGAACGGCTGGCGGAGCTTCTCAGGCAAAGCGGTGCGCTGGCGCCGGACAAGTGAATTCCGGAAGGCGGATGCGGTCCTACCTCCATTAGGAGGTGCAAGGTGCAAGCACGCGCTTTTGCTTTTACCGCCGCCGCACTGGTATTCCTGACGACAGCCTCAGCAGCGTGGGCAACGCAGATTTCCATCCTGCGGCCGACCAACGGGGAAACGATCCACAGCAACCAGGGCAAGCTCACGGTTCGGCTGCACCGCGCGGGCGGCCCGCCTGGTGCAAGCGTACGGCTGGAACTGGACGGAGGCGTACTGCCGAAAGTCTACCGCGGCAACGTGATCAAGCTCGAGGGCATCGACCGCGGCAGCCACGATTTGCACGCCGTGCTGCTTGATGCGAGCGGCAATCGGGTCGCGGCCTCGGCACCCGTCACGTTCTACATGTGGCACGCTTCGCGCTTGTTTCCCAACCGCAAGTAGGCTAGCGGCACGGCATCAGCGCACGAAGACGCGCCAGATCTTCCGGACGATCCAGGTCCCACAGCGTGCGCAGCCGGCGCCAGCGCCAACCCAGGCGGTCGAGCTCCTCGGCGGTGCGCGCGAACACGTCGGGGCCGCCCCAGGCGATGCGCTCAAACAGGCGCGGCGACGCGCGCCGCAGGCCGATCAGCGTATAACCCCCGTCCTCGGCCGGTGCGAGGACCGCGTCGCAGCCCCCGGCGAGCGCGCGCGCCGCACGCCACAGGTCGCTTTCGCGCAGTGCTGGACAGTCGCTGCCGATCAGGATGACCGCGCGGTGCCTGCGCAAGCCATCGGCGAGGGCATTGAACATTCGCTCTCCCAGGTCGCGGCCGCGCTGGCCCCGCAAGGTGATATTCCGATTCCTTGCGCACTGCAGGAAAAACGCGTGCCGCGCCCGCGGCGCACCGTGCAGCTCGACCGGCCCGCTGCGCGCCGCCAGAGCGACGCGCAGCGTACGGCGCACCAAGCGCCGGTGCAGAAGCGCCGCGCCCCAGTCGCCCAGGCGCGGCGCCAACCGCGTCTTCACTCGCCCGGGCTGCGGCGCGCGCGTAAAGACGATCACCACCGCACCGGCGCGCATCAACGGTAGCGCTCGGCGAGTCGTGCCGGATCGGCGCCCAGGCGGTAGGCCAGGCGAAGGCGCCACATGAGCACGATGGTGCGCAGCGCGCCGCGCGCTTCCCAGCGCCGCGCGGAGGCGAGCGCGCGCGCGCGCAGGCAGGCGGGACGACCGGCGCGGCGCAGCCGGGACGAGAGCTCGACGTCCTCCATCAGCGCAATCGCGGCGTAGCCGCCCAGGCGCTCAAAGACCTCGCGCCGTACGAACAGCGCCTGATCGCCGGTGGCAATCCCGGTGAGGCGCGAGCGCAGGTTCATCATCGCGCCCACCAGTCCAAGCAGCGCGCGCGGGCTGTCGAGCTTCAGATCGAAGCGGCCCCAGGGCCGCGCGGCGAGCGCCTGCAGCAGCATGCGATCGGCGTCCCGCGGCAGGCGCACGTCGGCGTGCAGGAACACCAGCGCCGATCCGCTCGCGGCGGCCGCGCCCGCGTTCATCTGCCGCGCACGTCCGCGCGGCGCCGTCAGCACCCGGTCCGCGAGCCCATTCGCGAGCGCCGGCGTGCCGTCGGCGCTGCCCCCGTCGACCACGATCACTTCGTGGCCGCGCGCGCGCAGCGGCGCCAGGGCTTCGAGGCAACCAACGATGACTTGCGCCTCATTCAGCGCCGGCACGACGACGCTGATGCGCCTCGCCATCAACCTCTCATCCAGGCGTGCAGTCTCCCGGCCGCCCGCAGCAGGCCCTGCGGCGCGTGCGCCTTCCGCCACACTCCGGCGGCGTACTTGTTCGCTTCCGCCAGGGTCGGATAGATGTGGATCGTGCCGAGAATCTTGTTCAGCCCGAGGCCGTGGCGCATCGCGGTGACGAACTCCACGATCAGGTCGCCGGCGTGGGCACCGGCGATCGTTGCGCCCAGGATACGGTCCTTGCGCGGGACGGTCAGCACCTTGACCACGCCGTGCGCCTCCTCGTCCGCGATCGCGCGGTCGAGATCTTCGATGCCGTAGGTCGAGACCTCGTAGCGCACGCCGCGCTCCTTCGCCTCGGTCTCGTTCAGGCCGACACGCGCCACCTCGGGATCGGTGAAGGTGGCCCACGGGATCGCCGAGTAGTCGGCGCGGAACTTCCACAGCCTGCCGAACAGGGCGTTCACCGCGGCGTACCAGGCCTGATGCGCGGCGGTGTGCGTGAACTGGTACGGCCCTGCGACGTCGCCGCAGGCGTAGATGTTCGGGTACGGCGTCTGCAGGAACTCGTTGGTCTGGACCGTACGCTGCCGGGTGACGGGTACGCCGAGCTCCTCGAGTCCGTAGCCCTCGGTGTTCGCCACCCGCCCGACCGCGCACAGCAACGCGTCGAACGCCACGCGCAGCTCGCCGCCGGCATGCTCGGCGATCAGCAGCTTCTCGCCGTTTTCAATCCGGAACGCCTTGGCTTTGTGCCCGACCAGGACCTCGATTCCCTCTTCGCGAAATTTATTCATCACCATTTCGGAGATCTCGGGATCCTCGCGCGCGAGGATGCGCGGCAGCATCTCGACCTGCGTCACCTTGGCGCCGAAGCGGGCGAAACACTGCGCGAGCTCGCAGCCGATCGGCCCGCCCCCCAGCACCACCAGCCGGCGCGGCAGCTCGCGCAACCCCCACACCGTGTCGGAGGTGAGGCAGCCGACCTGGTCGATGCCGGGGATCGGCGGCACGAACGGGCGCGCGCCGGCGGCGATGACGATCGAGCGCGTGCTGAGGCGGCGCGTTTCGCCCGCGGCGAGCTTCACCTCCACCTCCCAGGGCGAGACGATCTTCGCTTCGCCCTGCAGGCATTCGACGCCTAGTTCGGTGTAGCGCGCCGCGGAGTCGTGCGGCTCGACCGCACGCACCACCCGCTGCACGCGCTCCATCACGTCGGCGAAGTCGAACTCGACGCTGGCGGACTTGAGGCCGTATTGCGGCGCGCGCCGGATTTCCGTCAGCACCCGCGCCGACTTGATCAAGGCCTTGGACGGTACGCAGCCGGTGTTCAGGCAGTCGCCGCCCATCCTGTGCTTCTCGATCAGCGTGACCTTGGCGCGCACCGCGGCGGCGATGTAGGCGCTCACCAGGCCGGCCGAGCCCGCGCCGATCACCACCAGGTTGCGCTCGAAACGCGCCGGCCGCTTCCAGCGCGCGTATACGCGCCGCGCCTTGACCGCGTCGAGCAGCTTCTTGGCCAGCAGCGGGAACAACCCGAGCAGCACGAATGCGCCGAGCAGCCCGGGCGAGAGGATTCCCGCCGCCGAGTCGATCGCCGCCAGCCGGGTGCCGGCGTTCACGTACACGATCGTCCCGACCAGCATGCCGAGCTGGCTCACCCAGTAGAAGGTCGATGCGCGGATCGACGTCAGGCCGAGCGCCAGGTTGATGACGAAGAACGGCACCACCGGGATCAGGCGCAGGGTGAACAGGTAGAAGGCACCCTCGCGCTCGACGCCTTCGTTCACCGCGCGCAGGGCGTGGCCGAAGCGCCGCTGCACCCAGTCGCGCAGCACAAAACGGCTGGCGAGGAATGCGAGCGTCGCGCCGATGCTCGAGGCGAAGGACACGATCACGCTGCCCCACGCGAGGCCGAAGATCGCTCCCCCAACCAGCGTCATCAGCGCCGCGCCGGGCAGCGAAAGGCCGGTGACGGCCACGTACACGAGAAAAAAGCCGAGCGCGGTCTGCCAGGCGTGCGCGGCGTAGTAATCGAGCAGCGCGCCCTGCTGCGTCTTGAGGGTCTCGAAGCTGAGGTAGCGCTGTCCCCCGGCGGCGAAAAATGCCGCCCCCAGGGCAACGATTGCGATCGCGAGCGCGAGCCGCGACCGGCTCATGTCACCTCCTCCCCGAGGCGCTGCGCCTGAGCCGGCGCATAGCGCGGCCCGTGCGCGATGCGCCGATGATACGAACGGTGCGCGTCGGACCCGGGCGGCCACTGCGCCAGGAAGGAGCGCTCCCAGGCCGCGCTGTCGTATTCGAGCGCCACCGCCTCGACCCACAGCGCGCCGACGCGTGCCCCGTACAGCGCTCCGGCGCCCGCCGCGAGCGAGATTCGCGTCACCAGGCCGAATCGGGTGCCGGCAAAATTGGGCATGCCGGCCGCGCCGTTGTTGACCACCGCCCGCTCTGCGTCGAGCCGCTGCAGCACCGGCAGGCAGCTGTGGCTCGAGGCGAACACGCGTACGCCGGCGCGCGCGCATGCCTCGCGCGCGGCTTGCACGCCGTGTGCGTGCGCAAGCACCTCCTGCGAGAAGCCCCAGCCGGCGAGCGAGTCGGCGTCGCCGTGCACGATGCCGACGCGCTCGGCGCCGACCTGCGCCACCAGGTGCATCGGCAGCGCGGCGAGCGCGGCGGCAGCGCCGGGAACGCGGCGGGCGGTGGCTCGCAGGCGCTCGATGATGCGGTTCGAGCGCGCCACGTCCTCGTCGCCGACCCACTCGGGGTAGCCGCAACCGCAGCCCGCGCCCGGCGCCGGGTTGGCCAGCTCGGTTTCCACGTTGCCGCGCATGGCGCAATGTTCGAGCACGCTGCGGTTCACGCGCAGGAAGTCGCCCGGGTCGACGTCGAACCAGTGAAAATCGCCGTTGAACACGAGCGCTTTGCGCCCGGGCTCGCGCCGGTAAAGCTCAAGCAAACGCTCGAGCGCGAATACGTTGCCGTAGAGGCCCCCCGCCACCCACAGCGTATCGACCCGCAGCGCGGCGGGCGCGGCCAGCGCCTGCGCGCCGTAGCGGTACCCGACCGGACAGGTCCTTCCCGGCCGCGGCTCAATCATGCAGCGCGCCGCCGCACGACGAACCCTGCCCGGCGGTGCAGCCGTAGCAGTGGTCGCGCACGGCGATCGGGTTGCCGCGCAGGTCGCGCCCGATCAGATCCGACAGCTGCGGCCGGTCTTTTCCCTTCAGGCCGAGCGGCAGGTCGAGCATCTGGTTGAAATCGCAGTCGTAGACGTAGCCGCGCCAGTCTACCGAGACGAGCGAGCGGCACATCACCGACTCGAGGTTCTCGCCGCGATGCGCCCCGTGCAGCAGCGTCATGTAGTCGCTGAACTGCCCCTTCGACACCAGCGTCGAGCCGAAGCGTTGGATCGGCATGTTGGCGAGCACATAGAGGCGCGTGAACACGATGCCGTAGCGCCCGCTCAGCTCGCGCCGGTAGTCCGCCTCGAGCTGCGCCTGGGCCGGCGGCAGCACGGCGCCCTGGGGATTGTAGACCAGGCTTAGTTCCAGGCCGCTGCCGCTCCTGGCGTAGCCGAGCGCGTTCAGGCGCGCGAGCGCGCGCAAGCTCTTCTCGAACACCCCGCTGCCGCGCTGCCGGTCCACGTTCGCCTCCTGGTAGCAGGGCAGCGACGCGATGACTTCAACTCGCTGGCGGGCGAGGAATTCGGCCAGACCCTCCTGGCCCGGCTCATCGAGGATCGTGAGGTTGCAGCGATCCATCACGTGCACCCCGAGCTCGCGCGCACGCAGCACCAGATGGCGGAAGAACGGATTGAGCTCGGGCGCGCCGCCGGTCAGATCGAGCTTCTCGACGCCGGCGACCTCGACGAACGCGAGCACGTCGGTGATCGTCTCCGACGACATCTGCTCGGTGCGGTTAGGGCCGGCGTTGACGTGGCAGTGCAGGCAGCTCTGGTTGCAGCGGTAGCCCAGGTTCACCTGCAGCGTCTCGAGCCGGCGGCGCCCGATCGCGGGGAAGCCGTAGCGTTGCATCAGGGGGAGGGTGGCGTGCATGGCGTGGTGTCCTTGTCGGTGTCGCTCAGACTCAGTCGCGCGAACCCGCCCGGCCTTACCGCCACGCCCCGAGGCCCGCTCACAGGGTATCGATGCTGCGCTGCGATTTCTCGTTCAGCTGTTCGAGCAGGCGCATGCTGGTCGCGCGCAGCCGCTGCGACAGCATGAGTACCAGCTCCATCAGGATCTTGGCGCCCAACATCGGCTGCTCGACGATGATGCGTGCCAGGCGCTCGCGATCGAGCACCGCGATCAGGGTGGGCTCGAACGCCATGCAGGTCGCAAAGCGCGGCTCGCCGTCGATCATCGACATCTCACCCAGGGTGCGGCCGGGCTCGACCTCGGAAATCACCTGCGGCGTGTTCCAGCGGTCGCGCTTCTGCACTTCGACCCTGCCCTCGATGATCATCAGCATGAAGTCGCCGCCCTCGCCTTCGCGCATGATCTCGATGCCGGGCTCGGCGCGGTAGACGTCCATGAAATGCGCCAGCAGCCGAACTTCGCCGGGTGAGAAATTCTCCAGCAAGCGGCAGCGCGGGATCAGGGCGTGGATCCGGTCGGCGAACTCGGACGCGTCGCCCAGCGGCTCGAGGTGGGCAAGCAGTTGGGAGCGATCCGCGGTTTCACCGACACTGGCCATCGGCCCATTATGCCGAAAAGCTCAGCCGATGAGCCACAGTACCGTGGCGAGCCAACCCACGACCGCGGCCGTGAGCGCAGGATCGCGC
>JBOIFB010000123.1:0-8380 GCA_050741415.1 Burkholderiales bacterium
GCCTATCGCACTGACATCCTCGGCGCCGAGGAGCGCGGCGCAGGCGCAGCGGTGTCGGTGTTCGGCTATCGCATCGCGATGCTGGTCTCGGGCGGGCTCGCGCTCATTCTCGCGGACGGCTGGCTCGGCTGGGAGGGGACCTACTGGTTGATGGCGGCGCTGATGCTGGTCGGCGTGGCCGCGGTATGGGGCGCGGAGGAACCGGAGGCGCCGCCGCGCGCCCCGCGTACTCTGGAGCAGGCGGTGCGCGAGCCGCTGGCCGAGTTCTTCGCGCGCGACGGCGCCTGGCTCCTGCTGCTGCTCATCGTGCTCTACAAGCTCGGGGACGCGTTCGCCGGCAGTCTTTCGACCGCGTTCCTGCTGCGCGGACCGGGATTCTCGCTCACCGAGGTCGGGCTGGTGAACAAATGGCTCGGCATCGTCGCGACCATTCTCGGCGCGCTCGCCGGCGGCGCGCTGATGGCGCGCCTGCGGCTGTACTGGTCGCTGCTGCTGTTCGGCGCGCTGCAGGCGGTCACCAACCTCGGCTACATGGCGCTTGCGCTGGCCGGAAAGAGCTACGCGCTGATGATCGGCGCGGTGGCGGCCGAGAACCTGTGCGGCGGCATGGGTACCGCGGCCTTCGTCGCGCTGCTGATGGCGATGTGCGACCGGCGCCACTCGGCCACCCAGTACGCGCTGCTCTCGGCGCTCGCGGCGCTCGGGCGGGTCTACGTCGGCCCGGTCGCGGGCGAGATGGCGAAGATCTTCGGCTGGCCGGAATTCTTCCTCTTCACCTTCCTGGTCGCGCTGCCCGGCGTGGCGATGCTGGTGTGGCAGCGGCGCCGCATCGAGGCGATCGACACGGCGCCGCGCGACTGAAACGCTGCGCGGTCAATCCGCCGTCGTCGGGTCGATTACCGTTCGCACGCGCGCCACGCTGTTCGCCGGGAAGCCGCCCTGGCGCGCGTGCTGGCGCACAGTCTCGGCGTCGGGGGCGATGTAAAGGCAGTAGATTTTGTCGTCGGTGACGAAGCTCTGCACCCACTGGATCTTGGGCCCCATGCTCTCCAGCACGCCGCAGGATTTCTGAGAAATTGCCTTCAACTCCTGCGGCGGCAGCTTTCCCGCGCCGGCGATGTCGCGCTCGATGACGAACTTCGGCATTTGAGTCTCCTCTGGTCGGTTTGGCGGGCGCGCAAGATGCATCGCCCGCGCAAAGTGTGTTGAGCGCGAACGCGCTTGTATTGAGGCGACCGTCCCGGTCGGACGGATGATTTTGGGAGCGACCGGGACAGTTGTCCCGGCCTAGGAGTCGGCGGGACCGCGCTTGTTGGCCAGGCCCGAGTCGCGGGCCAGCACGATCGCCTGGTAGCGGTGCGCGACGCCGATCTTGTCGAACACGCGCGTGATGTGATTGCGCACCGTTTTCTCCGACAGAGTGAGTTCCGCGGCAATTTCGGCGTTGTCCAGTCCGCGCGCGATTCCCGCCAGCACCTGGCGTTCGCGTTTCGTGAGCGTGCCGAGCCGCTCCGCGCTTCCCGCGACTTCGCCTTGTACGTGCGGGGCGCCCAGAAAGCCGTCTACTTCTTCGCAAAAGCGCGCCCAGGCGGGCTCCTCAGGCAACAGCATGTGATTTTCGCTCTCGAGTTCGACGAAGCGCGCGCCCGGGATCAGACTCGCCAGGCGCCGTCCCTCCTCGACGTGTACGGCTTTGTCCTTGCTGGCATGAATCACGAGCGTCGGGCACTCGATGCGGCGCGCGGCCTCCTGCACATCGGTGCGGAAGGCGGCCTCGAAGAAGGCGGGTACGTTCGCTTCGGAGATCGCGTTACGCTGCAGCTCGTTCCACGAGCGCAGGTGCTCGACGCCGCCGCCGGGCTGGAAGGCGGAGCCCCACACCTGCATGAACTCGCTGTCTTTCTCGCCCCAGCCGAGGCGCGCCATGTCGACGAACACCTGCGCCTTGGCGAATTCGGCGGGTCGCTCTGGGCGCATGAGATTGCCGCGCGCATAGGTGCCGTACAGCACCAGCCGGCTGACCCGCCCGGGATGGCGCGCTGCGTACTCGACGGCGATCGGGCCGCCCTGGCAGATCCCGAGCAGTGGAAAGCGGTCGAGTCCCGCAGCGTCGACCACCTTCTCGAAATCGCGCACCCAGGTGTCGGCCGACACGTTCGCGAACGAGCGGTCGGAGAGCCCCGTGCCGCGCAGGTCGTAGCGCAGCAGGGTGTGCGCGCGCGAGAAGTGCTCGAGCCAGGGTCGCCAGGCCAAGCTGCGCCAATCATGTTCGAGATGGCCGAGCCAGGTCGCCGACATCGCCAGCGGGGTACCGCGGCCGCTGAGCGCGTAGGCGATTCGCGCGCCGTCGAAGCTCGAGCAGAACCTGACCTGCTGCTCCATAGGTCGCCGATCATACGCCTCGGCGCCGGCCGCGATCACCCCTTCAAACGACCCGGCGGCAGTCCAGGAGGCGCTTCTTCTGGCGCCCTTTATGGTCGAAGTTCGACGGGTCGAGCCAGCGCTCGAAGACCTGTTTGAGCGCGGGCCATTCCTTGTCGATGATCGAGAACCATGCCGTGTCGCGGCTCTCGCCTTTGACCATCATGTGCTGCCGGAACATGCCCTCGTAGCTGAAGCCGAATCGCGCCGCGGCGCGCCGCGAGGGTTCGTTCTGTGCGTGGCACTTCCATTCGAAGCGGCGGTAGACGAGCTCGTCGAAGGCGTGGCGCGCGAACAGGAACAGGGCTTCGGTCGCGACCCGGGTGCGCGCGATCGCCGGGCCCCACAGGATGCTGCCGATCTCGATCACGCCGTGCTCGGGGACGATGCGCATCAAGGCCTGGCGCCCCTCGCAGCGCCCGCTCGCCGCGTCGATCACTGCGAAGTAGAGCGGGTCTTCGGACGCTGCCGAGCGCGCCAGCCAGCGCTCGAAATCCGCGCGCGACTGCGGCGCCTCGAACAGGTAGCGAAAGCGCTCCTGCGCGTCCGGCGCCATCGACGCCGCGAACAGCTGCTCGCCGTGGCGCCGCGGCTCGAGCGGCTCGAGGCGGCAGTAGCGTCCTTCGAGCGTTGCACGCTCGGGGCGCGGGCGGATGGACCATGGCACAGGGGTAGACAGCGTAATCGCCTAGCAGAATCGGCCGGAAACGGAACTGCCGGCCCGCACACAGGGCCTAATGCGGCAAGATTACGCGCAACCTTCAGACGTCTCAAGCCGCCCAGCGCGCAGCCATGAGGCGGACGACCGCAGGAGGCAAGGCCCTCAGCCCGCCGCGCAGCGGTAGACGGCAATGCTGCCGAACAAGTTGGGCAGGAAGCTGACTTGCCGGCCCTCGCGCAGCGCGAGGCGCTCGCGGATTCGGATGCCGAGCTTGCGGCACAAGTCCTCGAAGTCGGCGGTGGTGCACAGGTGCACGTTCGGCGTGTTGTACCACTCGTAGGGCAGCTCGTCGGAGACCGGCATGCGCCCGAGCAGAACCTGCATGCGCGCCGACCAATGGCCGAAATTGGGGAACGATACGATCGCCTCGCGCCCCACGCGCAGCATCTCGCGCATGAGCTGCTCGATGCGGCGGATGGTCTGCAGCGTTTCGGACAGGATCACGGTGTCGAACGAACCGTCGCGGAACAGCGAAAGGCCGCTTTCCAGGTCGAGCTGCAGGACGTTTATGTCGTTTCTGACGCAGGCCACCACCTCCGCGTCGTCGATCTCTACGCCGTAGCCGGGCGCCTCGCGCGCCTCCCACAGGTAGCGCAACAGCGCACCGTCGCCGCAGCCCAGGTCGAGCACGCGCGCTTCCTGCGACACCCAGCGCGCCACGGCGGCGAAATCGGGACGTGTGGCAAGCAGCGCCTGCTCGGACGAGGTCACAGCTCGATATTCCCGAAGTAGGCGCGTAGCGCCCCGAAGTAGCGCGGGTCGTCCAGCAGGAAGGCGTCGTGCCCGCCGGGCGCGTCGATTTCGAGGTAGGACACGATCTTGCGTGCATCCAGCAGCGCCTTGACCAGCTCGCGCGAGCGCGCCGGCGCGAAACGCCAGTCCGATTTGAAGGAAACCACGAGGAAGGCCGCGTCTGCGCGCGCGACCGCGGCCGAGAGATCGCCGTCGAAGTCTGCCGCGGGGTCGAAGTAATCCAGCGCCTTGGTGATGCGCAGGTAGGTATTGGCGTCGAAGTAGCTCGAGAACTTATCGCCCTGGTGGCGCAGGTAACTCTCGACCTCGAAGTCGATGTCGAAATCGAACCCCAGGGCCGCGCGCCGCAGCTGGCGGCCGAACTTGCCCATCATCGCCTCGTCCGAAAGGTAGGTGATGTGGCCGATCATGCGCGCGATGCGCAAACCCCGAATCGGCACTACGCCCCTGTCGTAGTAATAACCGCCGTTGAAGTCCGGGTCGGTCGTGATCGCCTGGCGCGCCACCTCGTTGAAGGCGATGTTCTGCGCCGAGAGCTTGGGCGTCGCCGCGATGACCAGCGCATGCCGGATGCGCTCGGGATACGACAGGGTCCATTGCAGCGCCTGCATTGCGCCGAGGCTTCCTCCCATGACCGCCGCAAAGCGCTCGATGCCCAGGCGGTCTGCCAGCCGCGCCTGTGTTTGCACCCAGTCTTCGACCGTGACCACCGGGAAGTCGCCGCCCCAGGGCTTGCCGGTCGCCGGGTTCACGCTCATCGGACCGGTCGAGCCGTGGCAGCCGCCTACGTTGTTCACGCCGACGACGAAGAAGCGGCGCGTATCCAGCGGTTTGCCGGGACCCACCAGGTTGTCCCACCAGCCGACGTCGCCCTCGCGCCCGGCGTAATAGCCCGCGACGTGGTGCGATGCGTTCAGCGCGTGGCACACCAGCACGGCGTTGGATTTCGCCGCGTTGAGCTCGCCGTAGGCCTCGTAGGCCAGCTCGAAGCCGGGCAGCACGGCACCGCTGCGCAGCTTGAGCGGCGCCTCGAAGCGCGCTTTCTGCGCCACGACTGCGCCAACGGAAGAGGAATCTTGGGGGGGGGTCAAGGCCGTCTCTTTAGCGGTATTTGTTAGGCGCCCGCAATCTGAACATCAAATCGGCGCCGATCGGGGATTATAGCCGAGCGGTGGTCTTGCTCAATCGGCCGCCTTGGCGCCGCCGCTGGCGAGCAGTGCCTCGATCGCGCTTCGGTCGAGCCCCGCCTCGGCGAGCAGTTCGCGCGTGTGCTCACCGTGACGCGGCGCGTGCAGGCGGTACTCGGGCACGGTCTCCGACCACTCCGAGGGCACGGCCATCGAGCGGATGCGGCCCTCGCTGGGGTGCTCGATCTCGCGCAGGTAGCCGATTGCCGCGAGGTGCGGGTCGTCGATGATATCGGTCAGGCTGTTCATGCGCTGCACCGGGATGTCCGCCGTCTCGAGCGCCTCGATCCATTCCTCGGTGCCGCGCTTGCGCATCTCCGCATCGACCAGGGCGTAGGCGTCGTCGTAGTTCCTGCTGCGCGCCTCCTGGTCGCGGAACTTGTCCGATTGCATCAGCTCGGGCTTTCCGATCAGGGCGAAGAATGCCCTCCACTGCTTGTCGTTGTAGATCAGCGCGCAGACGTAGCCGTCGGCGGTCTGGAACGGGCGCCGGTCGCGCGCAAGCATCCTGGCGTAGCCGGGCTCGCCGGCGGGCGGCTCGAAGCTGTGGCCGCCGAGGTGTTCGCCGAGCACGGTCTGCAGCAGGCTCTCGAACATCGGCACGTCGACCCGCTGGCCCTTGCCGGTCTTCTCGCGCGCGTAGAGCGCGGCGCACACCGCGTTCGCGATATGCAGGCCCACGGTACGATCGGCGATGATCACCGGTGCGTAACGCGGCACGTCGGCGCCCTGCCTCTTGAGCAGCCAGGGGATCCCGGCCGCGCCCTGGATCAGGTCGTCATAAGCCGCCTTGGCGGCATAGGGCCCGCGCTGGCTGTAGCCGAATCCGCCGACATAGATGATGCGCGGGTTGATTGCGCGCAGGTCGTCGTAGGCGAGCCTCAGGCGTGCCATGGCCTGCGGACGGATGTTGTACACCAGCACGTCCGCGTCCTTCGCCAGCGCGAGCAGGGCCTCGCGCGCGGCGGCCTGTTTCAGGTCGAGCGCGATCGCGCGCTTGTTGCGGTTCGCGTGCAGAAAGATGTGGCCCATGCCGGCGTGGCGCATGGGCCAGGCGAAGCGCATCACGTCGCCCTCGGGCGGCTCGACCTTGACCACGTCCGCCCCCAGATCAGCCAGGATCTGCGTCGCGTATGGCCCCATCACCACCGTGGTGAGGTCGAGGATCTTCACGCCGTGCAGCGGTCCGGGCATGGGGTTAGGCGTTCAGTCTGGCGAGCAGCTCGCGCGTGCGGCGCGGATCGGTGCTGCGCAGCACGCGCTGCGCCAGCGGCCGCACCTCGTTGAGGTTGGTGCGCAGGATGCGCTCCTTGATCGCGAGCAGCTGCGCCGGGTGCATCGAGAAGTTGCGCAGCCCCACACCGAGCAGCAGGCGCGTGAGCTGCAGGTCCCCGGCCATTTCCCCGCAGACCGCGATCGGCACGCCGGCGCGCGTCGCGGTGCGGATGCTGTGCGAGACCAGATGCAGCACCGCCGGGTGGAGCGGGTCGTACAGGTGCGCCACCGCGTCGTCGGTGCGGTCGATCGCCAGCGTGTACTGGATAAGGTCGTTGGTGCCGAGCGAAAGGAAATTCAGCCGGCGCAGGAACATCGGCAGCGCGAGCGCCGCGGCCGGGATCTCGATCATGCCGCCGACTTCGATCGAGCGGTCGTAGGGCTCGTCCTTTTCGTCCAGCTGCTGTTTAGCCTGCTTGATCAGCGCCAGCGCCTGCTCGATCTCCTGCGCGTGCGCCACCATCGGCAGCAGGATCCTCACCCGGCCGTAGTCCGATGCGCGCAGGATCGCGCGCAGTTGGGCGAGGAACATCTGTGGCTCGGCCAGGCAGAACCGGATCGCGCGCAAGCCCATGGCGGGGTTCGGCCTCACCGCCCCGTTGCCCGACAAGGTCTTGTCCGCCCCGATGTCGAGGGTGCGCAGCACCACCACGCGTCCGTGCATCGCCCGGGCGACCTCGCGATAGGCCTCGAATTGCTCGTCCTCGGACGGCAGGTCCTTGCGATTCATGAACAGGAACTCGCTGCGGAACAGGCCGATCCCCTCGGCGCCCGCCGCGAGCGCCTGCGGCACGTCCTGCGGCAGCTCGATGTTGGCGTACAGCTCCACCGCCACGGCGTCCAGCGTCGCCGCGGGCGTCGACTTGAGGCGCTTGAGCTTGCGCCGCTCGAGCTCGATCCGGGACTGGCGCAGCTGGTACTCGGCCAGGACCATCGGAGCCGGATCCACCACCACCACGCCCTGCACGCCGTCGACGATCAGCAGCTCGTTCTCGCGGATCGTCTGGCGCGCGTGGTGCAGGCCGACGATCGCCGGGATGCTCAGGCTGCGCGCCAGGATCGCCGTGTGGGAAGTAACGCCACCGATGTCGGTGACGAAGCCGCCGAAATGGTGGCGCTTGAAAAGAATCATGTCGGCGGGGGACAGGTCGTGCGCCACGACGATCAGGTTCTTCTCGTCGGAGGCGCGCGGCTCCGCGAGCGTCTGCCCGCCGATCAGGGCATTCAGCACGCGCTCGACCACCTGACCGACATCGGCCTTGCGCTCGCGCAGGTAGGGATCCTCGATCTCGTCGAACTGCGCTACGAGCTTGTCCATCTGCTGCACCAGCGCCCACTCCGCGTTGCAGCGCTGCTCGCGGATCAGCGAGCGCGGCGCATGCGACAGCGGCGAGTCCGCCAGGATCATGCGATGCAGGTTGAGGAAGGCGGCGAACTCGGCCGGCGCGTCGACCGGAACGTGCGAGCCGAGCGCGGCGAGCTCCTCGGTCGCGCGCGCGACCGCGGCGTCGAACCTGGCGATCTCGGTTTCGACCGACTCCTCCGGTATCCGGTAGTGCGCGACTTCCAGCCGCGCAGTCGACACCAGGTGCGCGTGGCCGATGGTAATCCCGCCCGATACGCTCGAGCCGTGCAGGACGAAGTTCACTCGCCTTCTCCGAACTTTTCCGCGATCAGCGCCCCGATCGCGGCCAGCGCATCCAAGGCATCCTCGCCCTCGGCTTCGATGCCTACCGCGCTGCCCTTGCCGGCAGCCAGCATCATCACGCCCATGATGCTCTTGGCGTTCACCCGCCGGCCGTTGCGTGTAAGGTGGATTTCGCTCTGGAAGCCGCTCGCGAGCTGGGTCAACTTGGCGGAGGCGCGGGCGTGCAGGCCGAGCTTGTTGACGATGATCGCCTCAGCGCTCGGCATTGCAGCAGTCGGAGTTCATGTGCACCACGCCGTCCACTCCCCCCGAGCGCGCTTTTTCGACCACGGTGGCGAGCGGTTCGTCGCGGTAGGTGAGGGCGCGGATCAGCAT